>JAHJTI010000246.1 GCA_018829945.1 Pseudomonadota bacterium
AACCGGGCGGCAATAGTCTGCTTTCGCTCCTTGTTGGAAACCAGCTCTTTGATGGTCTCGGCTACCGTGGTCCCCGCGGGGAACGTTTTCTGCTCCCCGGATAAAAGGGTGAGGGATATTTCCGCCATAATTGTTGGGATCAACCTTTTCGCACATGCACAAACAAAAACAAGCACATTGACCAGGTCAATCTGCCTGCACAATAAGGCTCAGCAAAAACCGCTCTTGCAAAGCCTCGCAACGTCAAAATATCATACTATGTTTTCTGGTAGGCGCGGGCGGATTCGAACCGCCGACCTCTTGCGTGTCGGGCAAGCGCTCTAACCAACTGAGCTACGCGCCTAAAAAAACAAAAAAAAGCACATCGCCCATGGCGACAGCTCGTTCTTTTTCAAGACATAACAAACTTTTCAGCAGCGCCGCTTCACTGCTGCCACAGATGCAAGGAAGAGGCCTGCAAAATGTGCTATTGCACATGAGCAAGCCGATGACACTGCAGATGAGGTGCTACTGGAAAGTTACAACAAACCTTCCAAACGGCAACCAAATACCAACAATTCAGACAGGTGTCAAGGACAAATAGTTTCGACAACCGGCAGTCACTCTCAAAAAAAATGAAACCAAAATCCCCGCCAGGACATTGCTTTTCGCTTCAGGAACTGGTGTCCTTCCGGGATTCAATGGCCCGGCTCAGCGTGAGCTCATCGGCATATTTGATGTCCATGCCCATGGGAATCCCGCAGGCAAGCCTGGTCACCTTGATCCCGGCCTCTTCCTGCAACCGCTTGATGAGATACGCGGCGGTCGCCTCACCCGGCACCGTGGAGCTTGTCGCGATCAACACCTCCCGGACTTCTTGCCTCCGGACTCTTTCCAGCAGCGCATCCGCCTTGATCTCCTCCGGACCGATCCCGTCCATGGGAGAAAGAACCCCATGGAGAATATGATACTTGCCTTTAAAAGCCCCTGTTTTCTCAATGGCCATAAGATCTGCGGATTCTTCCACCACGCAGACCAGCCGCGGATCACGGGCGGAATCTTTGCAGATGGCACAGGGATCGCTTTCCGCAAAGGCAAAACAATTGCCGCACAGCCTGATGGTGCGGTGCAACTCGCCAAGATCCCTGGCCAGGCTCTGGGCCTCGCTGGCAGGTCGGCGCAGAATATGAAGCGCCAACCTGGTCGCTGTTTTCATGCCGATCCCCGGCAACCGGTTCAGGTCTGCAATAAGACGGCTCAAGGCCGGAGGAACAACATTCATATACAAAAGGTCCAAGGTGAAAGGTGAAAGGTGAAAGGAACGGACAAACACAATTTTTCAGGTTTCATTTCTTCACCTTGCACCTTTAACCTTGAACCTTGCGCCTATCATTTAAAGCATTCCAGGAATCTTGATTCCGCCGGTGAGCTTGGCCATCTCGGCCTCACTCATCGCCTGGGCCTTGCGCATGGCCTCGTTCACCACGGAGACCACGAGATCCTGTAGCATTTGCGGGTCCGCAGGGTCCACCACCTCTTTATCAATGGTCAGGCTGATGAGCTCATGCCTGCCATTCACCGTGGCGCTCACCATGCCGCCGCCGACCGTGGCGCTGACCTGCCTGGTCGCCAGCTCACCCTGCACCTCTGTCAGACGTTGCTGAAATTGCTGCGCCTGCTTCATCATCTGTTTCATATCCATCCGCATATCCCCGGCATTGTTTTTTCTATACATTGCAACGACAACAGGAACGGCTGCCGCGCCCTGTCTTTCGCTTGCTCTCTATACTTCCCTGCTTCTTGGCCCGGTCCGGATACTGCCGACCTGTCCGCCAAAAATTTCCGTGGCCATCTGCACCACGGGGTCATTGGCCAGAACCCGCCTTTCGACAAGCACGGCCTCCGCTTCATCACCTCCGCCACCTTCAGTTGGCTGCGCACCACGCACCTTGAAAACGACCCGGAAATCATGCTGAAAAAAATCCAAGGCAAAGGCTTGCAGGAGTTTGAGATTGTCATGCTCCTGCAACAGCTTGCAGTCTGATGGGTCATCAAACTTCAGAACCAACTCATTGCCTTCTTCACGGGCCATTGCGCAGAGTTGCAACACAGGCGCCATCCAGCGCTTGCGCTCTTTGACATACCCGACAAACTCATCCCAGTGCTTTTTCACTTCCCGCCCGGAAGGGGGAGCGATCGACACAGGAATCGATTGCCCGCCATGCTCGGCTAAGGATATTGCTGAGTTTGCTGTTTCATTTTTTTTTTGTTCCGGCAACGTTCCGGAAGAATAGACAGATATCGATGGGTTGGGCGGCAATGGCTCCGGTTCCGCCGTGGAGATCGCCGGGCGTACCGGCCTCACTGTGGACTGCGCCAAAGAATCGGCTCCGGTCAGCAATTCATCGAGACGTCCCAACAAGGTTGCCGCAGGCACGATATGCCCTGCCTGGGTAGCCCGCACAAAAGCCATTTCCAATGCAAGGCGCGGCCGGGAAGAATACTGCATCTCCTCGCTCCCTTTCAGCAACAACGAAAAGTACTGATAGAGCGTTTCCTGGCTGGCGCTCGCAGCAATCTCCTTGATAGCCGCCAACTCCTGGTCGGAAAGATCCAGCAGTTCCTCGGGACTGGTCTTGACCTTGGCAATCAGCAAGGCACGGAAAAACCCCAACAAATCGTTGGCAAAACGCTTGAGGTCCATGCCGGCGCCATGGCTTTGCTCAAAGATATCAAGACACCCGGCCAGATCCGAAGCCAGGAGCGCCCGGGCCAGATCTTCATAAATCCGGCGGTCAACCAACCCCAGCACCTGCACCACATCTTCATCGCTGATTTCCTCACCGCCAAAGGAAAAGATCTGATCGAGAAGACTCAGTCCGTCTCGCACACTGCCTTCGGCCTCCCGGCCGATCATCTCCAGGGCATGTTGAGAAATAGAAACATTTTCCGCTCCGGCAATCCTGGCGAAAAACGCAACCAGCTCGGCAAAGGGAACACGCTTGAGTTCATAACGCTGACAACGGGAAAGGATGGTGATCGGGATTTTGTGCAACTCGGTGGTGGCGAACATGAAGTAGACATGAGCCGGCGGCTCTTCCAAAGTCTTCAACAGGGCGTTGAAGGCCTCGGTGGTGAGCATATGCACTTCATCGATAATGATAATTTTGTAGCGACCCTTGGCAGGGAAAAAGCGGATGTTTTCCTTGAGTTCGCGAATCTCCTGGATGCCGCGATTGGAAGCACCGTCGATCTCATGAAGATCAATGGCGTTACCGGCCGTGATCTCGACACATGATTCGCACTGGTTGCAGGGCACATCAGGCTCGCCCTGCTGGCAGTTGAGCGCCTTGGCCATGAGTCTTGCCAAGGTGGTCTTGCCAACCCCGCGCACCCCGGAAAACAACATGGCATGAGCCACCCGGTTGCGGGTAAGCGCGTTACGCAAAGTGCGCACCACGGCCTGCTGACCGACAACTTCATCAAAATTCTGGGGACGCCATTTTCTGGCTAAAACCAGGTAGGACATTTTCAGTCCTCAGGTGTCAGACACCGGTGTTTCTGGGGAATGGAAGAGGGGTAGCGAAGGGCCGGGACACCCAGAACGCGCCTCCCAGTGGTATCAAAAAAATGTACATGTTCAGCAGTGCCACAGATGCGCGAAAGAGGACTGCGATGTGTGCTATTGCACATAAGCAGTCCGATGACAAAGCAGATGTGGTGCTGCTGAACATGTATAAAAAAATGATAGCCAGGCACCCCTGCGGCACACAAAGTAACTCACTACCGTTGCTTCCTCCCGGACCTGGCGGGGTTCGCAAGTCTTTGTTGCGCAGGACCCGGCTATCAAACCGGAATATATCTTGGCGGAGAAGGTGGGATTCGAACCCACGGTACGTTGCCGCACACACGCGTTCCAGGCGTGCACCTTAAGCCACTCGGTCACCTCTCCAGCGTTTTCAAAAAAACCGGCACGCTGGCCAATGGGGCACCACTTTACAATACCTTCTCTCTCTTGCAAAGAACAAAATACCCCGGGAGACGAGATGCCATCCTCACACCACAACTTTATCAACTATTCCAAATAGATACCAGTGAAAAAGCAGTTGTCATCCTCTGGGGAGAACCGATTCTCCATCCTGGGATGTATACTCCGGAATCACCTTGCCAAGCTCGGCCTTGATCCCTTCCGCGTCATGGTTTGAAGCAAATCGCTTAAGATTTTCCAACGATTCATGCAAGTCATCCAACGAAGCTCCGTTCCCGCGCAACACCATGATCTTCTCATGACCGGTGGCAACAATTCCCTCGCCCTCGGTGATCAATTCCTCATACATCTTTTCGCCGGGCCGAAGCCCGGTATATTTGATCTCGATCTCCGTGTCCGGCTCCTTACCACAGAGTTGAATCAGATCGCGGGCCATTTGACCTATCCGCACCGGCGTCCCCATCTCCAGGATAAAAACCTCCCCGCCCTCGCCCATGGTCGCGGCCTGGAGAATAAGCTGGCTCGCCTCCTCAATGGACATGAAATACCGGGTCATGTCCGGATGGGTAACGGTAACCGGACCACCCATCTCGATCTGTCGCCGGAACAGAGGAATAACCGATCCCGACGAACCCAGAACGTTACCGAAACGCACCGCCATGAACCGGGTTCCGTTACCGGAGCCCTTACCCTGTTCGCAAAAACCCTTAAGGAGAATCTCAGTCATTCGCTTGGTGGCACCCATTACATTAGTAGGCCGCACCGCCTTGTCGGTGGAGATAAGAATAAAACGCTCCACCCCATACCGCGCCGAAACCTCCATCAAACGCTTGGAGGCAAATATATTGTTGTATACCCCCTCCCAAGGATTACGCTCGACCATGGGCACATGCTTGTAAGCCGCGGCATGAAAAACGACTGATGGCTTATAATGCGGAAACAACGACTCCAGTAACCCCTTATCCTGCACTTTGCCGAGCACGGCCACATAATTTTTGAAGCCGTATTCGTGAAGCAATTCCATCTCTATCTGATACAGATTCTGCTCACTGGCGTCCATGAGAATGAGATTGGCTGGATGGAAACGAACAATCTGGCGGCAGAGTTCCGAACCGATGGACCCCCCTGCGCCTGTAACCAAAACCGTCTTTCCTCCCAGGACTACACCGATCTGCTCCATTTCAAGACGCACCGGTGGTCGGCCAAGCAGATCCTTGTATGAAACATCGCGGATGGTCTTGATGGAAACCCTGTCGCTGATCAGCTCCCCCAGCCCCGGCAGGGTCTTGAAAGGAATTTCACAATCCCGGCAAAGTTCGACAATCCTCTGCATTTGATCACGGCTGGCTGAAGGAATGGCAATAAGCACCTCCTTGGCCTTGGTTTTAAAAACATACTCCGACAGGTCTGCAATGGGACCCAGAACCGGAATGCCGTGGATCTGCTGACCAATCTTGGCGGCATGATCATCGAGAAACCCGGCCACCATATAGGGCAAGGTTTTATTGTCATTAATTTCCCGCGTCACCTTCTCGGCTGCATCTCCTGCCCCGATAATGAGCAACCTCTTGCGGCGCTGCCGCTTGCCGGCATCAGCCGAAAAAAAAGGCAGACAGAAAGCATTCTGGCAAGACAGCCTAAGGGTTATACGAAACCCTGCAATAAAGAGAACGGTCAACAAAGCATCAAGCACAAAAACCGCCCTAGAAAACCCTGCGAAGCGATTTAATAACAAAATGCCACCCAAGACAACAAACCCGGCGACCACACAGGCCTTGAGGATGTTCAGCAGGTCCGACAAGGATGTGTACCGCCACATCCCGCGATACAACCCAAACACATGAAACAGTACTAACTTAACAGGAAGAAGAAAAACAAGAGCAGTGGAAATATTGATCCACTGCACCTGAGGCACAACACTATCGAAACGGATGACGTAGGCCAGGATATGTGCAGCAACCAGCAATAGTATATCAACCCCAAGCACAATCCAAAAATTCAGTTTCCGAAACTGGTATTTCATGCTGTCTGACCTTTATGCATTCAATCTAACACAAAAAAATTACCTCTAACATTCATCCATTTTTGGCCCGCTTCGATGACATTGATTCCGCTCCATTATTCCCAGGTAAAGGCTGCTAAAAAAATTTCCGAGCATTTCGTTTAAAGCGATGTGATGCCCACCCACATTGTAATTCTGCTACAACAGCGGCTCTATCATTTTCCGTGCGCTCTGCAATCCGACAAATACATATTCATTAGGACAACGAGTAACTGAAGCCCGCCATTTACTCTCGGTGCTGTTCTAGCTAATAAAAGAAAATATTTTTAATTACCTAAAACAGCCCTTAATCTCTCTCCGCATCAAGGAAAAGGCTGTATCCACCCAAAAACACCTCGAACCATTATGAATCTGTCCGCCTGTAATCCATCAGTTTTCGGGCCGCGTCAACAATGTCTTCTGCCGTTCGGTAATAAGCATCTTCAAGTGTCTTACTGGCGGGAGCCGGGCAATCAGGCAGGGCCACTCGCTGGATAGGGGCCTTTAAGGTGTCAAAAGCCTCATCCGACACCAAAGCAGCGACTTCGGCTGAGACTCCGAAGGATTTCCAGCCCACATCCGCGATGACCAACCTCCCTGTTTTTTGTACGGACGCTAAAATCATTTCGCGGTCCAAAGGTTTAACAGTCCTTAAATCAACAACCTCCACCCCCACACCTTCCTTGGCAAGAGACTCAGCCGCTTTCATAGCCTCGTGAACCATATAGGAAACCGCAATAACCGTAATATCCTTACCCTCTCGACGGATACAACCTTTGCCTATCTCCACGGTATATATCTCTTCCGGAACCGATTCTACCTGTCCATAGAGCATACGCTCATCTACAAAAACTACAGGATTAGGGTCAAGAATAGCGGCAATCATCAACCCCTTTGCATCATAGGCCGTGGCAGGCATAACAACCCTTAGACCAGGAATGTGGGCAAAAATCCCATGAATAGCTTGTGAGTGCTGGGCTGCCTGCTCCCCTCTCCGGTTGATAATTCCCCAGAACACAACCGACACCGACGACTTGCCGCCGTTCATATAATGCCAGTTCGCAGCCTCGTTGATGATGGGATCCAAGGCAAAAAACATAAAATCCATCCGGGGATGAACCACGACCGGCTTCATCCCCGCAATTGCGGCTCCAACCGCCGCTCCGGTAATGGCATTTTCAGAGATGGGCGTGTCAAGAATCCGCATCTCCCCAAACCGTTCCAACAGATTATGGGCCGTATTTCCCACGTACCATGGACTCTTAACCCCCTGTCCGATGACAAAAACCGACTCATCCTTCTCCATCATCTGGTGGAGCGCCTCGTTAATCGCCAGACTGTATTGAAGTTTTCTATGCGAAGACATATTTCGTCAGGTCCTCTCTTTTTGGGCTTGGTTGCATTTTGGCGAAATTCTGCGCATCCTGTACTTCAGCGGTCACTTCGTCTTTAATCTCCTGCAACATTCTGTTTGCCAGCAAATGGTGCTCCAACAAATATTGCTCCAACCGTTTGATCGGATCCTTATCAATCCACCTAGCGATTTCATCTTTAGGCCTAATGTCCGTGTGTGCACCCTGGACATTGTCGTCCGGTCCCACATGGCCTCGTAACCGATACGTCATGAACTCCATAAACACTGGACCATTTCCTTTCCGACAGGTTGCAACGGCCTGACGGCTTGCCTCATAAACCTGCAACACATCATTACCGTCCACGGTATGGACCTCCATGCAATATGGTTCAGCAATCCTGCTGATAGGCTGAGTTATCCGACATTCACTGACCGGCATGTGGGTCGCATAAAGATTGTTTTCACAAGCAAATATTATCGGCAGCTTCATTAAAGCAGCAAAATTCAGTGACTCATAGAGAACTCCTTCACCGGTAGCTCCATCACCAAAAAAACTCACAGCTACTCGTTTGTCCTTGCGAATGGAGGCGGCTAAAGCTGCCCCAACTGCCAGAGAAATAGTGCCAGCAACAATCGGCGCCGACCCAAGCATGCCCACTTCTGGATCTATCAAATGCATCGACCCACCCCGCCCCCGAGAGCATCCCGCTTCCTTGCAATAGATCTCCGCCGCCAAGGCCTTCATAGAGCCCCCCTTAGCCAGAAAATGCCCATGGGAGCGATGGTTGCCAAAGACATAATCATCCTTGGCGAGTACGGAACAGAGCCCAACGGCAACAGCCTCTTGACCACTGCAAAGATGACAGGGTGTTGTAACCTCTCCGGCCAGAATAGGATCTACAAAACTTTCCTCACAGAGACGAATACGAAGCATCGTTTTATACAAATCATGCAAAAAATCCATTGGGTAAGTCATGTCAACTCCATGAATCCGTGACTATTTTCTTTAAAAGAAGGACCAGAAATACAATTATTTCTCACCAAAATTACAGCACAACCATCCTGAAAACTCATCAATCAAGACCATTTCTTCACTGGTTAATTTCCAGCCATCAGCTCCTATATTTTCTTCAACTTGCGAGACAGTTTTTGCGCCGAACAAAGGGCAGGTCCAGGGGAATATATCCATAACCCAACGTAACGCCAATTGACTCAAAGACACCCCGCGGCGTTGAGCAACCGTCTGCAAATCCAAAACCCGCTGAAGTGCTTCCGAAAAATTTTTACCTGCGAAAGCTGGCAGACGACTCCGGTGGTCATCTTCACCAAAGGTAGACCACCGATCAAACTTGCCGGTCAAAAGACCATCAGCAAGAGCCCCCCAGCCAACCAACAACACGCCAGAATTTCGGCAAATGTCGGCAAACTCCAAACCACGATCACGCTGCAGCAAATTGAAACGATCCTGCACCACCCGCACCGGTGCAACCTTCAGAGCTTCCTCCAACTGCGCGACAGAAAAATTAGCAACTCCGATCTCACCGATTTTCCCTTCTTCCCGCAACCTCACAAATGCATTCATAATCTCCGAGACAGAGGTCCTGCCATCGAGTTTATGCAGATAATAAAGCGGAATTCGCTCAAGGCCAAGTCGCTGCAGGCTAGCCTCAACAGCCGTACGAAGATAAGCTGGCGAACTGTCATTCCACACCCGTCCGGACTCATCCCAGCGGACCCCGCCCTTAGTCGCAACAAAGAGTGATTTCAAATTGTCCCCTAACGATTGGCGCAGTATTCTTTCGGATTTCCCCAATCCATAACAATCCGCCGTATCAAAAAAAGTTAAGCCCCGCTCATAAGCATGACGTATTGCTTTTATCGAATCATCATCATTAACTGTACCCCAACCATGCCCGCCAATAGCCCAACACCCCATGCCCATCCGGGTAAAGCGTGGCCCACCTGCACCAAGTTCAATTAATTCTAGATTATTCATCAGTTACAGATTCTTTTCGCTACCCTCACAAGGGTGAGCCAAAGGATATTGAGATCTTCCACAATAGACCAGTTTTTTACATATGCGACGCGCAACTCGTTCTTCCGCGGCAAAATATGTTTTCTAAAATAAGCATCCGGGTCATCACTCCCCACCTGATCATCAAGATCAGCAAATTCAATGGAAGCATAATCTGTAATTCCTGGCCGCATTTCCAGAATCAACAACTCATCGCCGCTATATTGGCAGGTATACTCGGGCACTTCCGGGCGTGGCCCAACTAAGCTCATGTTACCGCAAAACACGTTAATAAACTGAGGCAGTTCATCAAGTTTAGTCTTTCTCAGCACAACGCCAACAGAGGTAACACGAGGATCATTTGTTCCTGTAGTCGGTCCGCCACGAGACTCGGCATCGGACACCATGGTGCGAAACTTGAGAATACGAAATTCCTTGCCATGCAACCCGCTCCGCAAACCACGGTAGAAAACTGGACCAGAGCTGGTAAATTTAACCAACAATGCGATAAAAACCAGCAGCGGCCAGATAAGGAGCAGAACAACCGCGGAAAGGAAAATATCCAGTAAACGCTTTATACCAAAAGCCCAGGGCGGATTTCGCAGGGTCAGATGACTCCCCTGATTTTTTTCCGAAAAATTCTCCATCTATTTTACAGATTTTCTGGGTTTACGATACTCAACAACTGCCACCCAGGCCAAACGGTTCAGATAGGGAATGGACAAGATGAAATTATCGATCATTTCAAGAGTTGCAAGCAGCGGTCGAAAAAAGGATGCTTTGCGAAACTGCACCGCTGCCAGCGCTGCCAAGTGAAACATCCGCATGTTCACGGAAGAAAAAAATGCACCGCCGCTGTTAATTTCTGGAACACCAAGAATGTGTTCGACTTCCCATTGGGTTCGCAAATGAGGCGTCCGATTCCGGTACCAATGGATCAAAGGGTTATGCCGCATCGCCTCGGTACAGACTAACTTACCATCTGGCTTCAAAATGCGAGAGAGTTCGGCGAATGCCGCCTTCAAATCCAAGTGATGCAGAGCACCATACTCATGGACAATATCAAAAGTGTTATCTGCAAATTCTGTATGTTCGGCATCCATGACACGAAACTCGCAAATATCACCCACACCCTGAACTCTCGCCAATTCCTGCGCATTCTTGATAGCAACCTCACTGATGTCGATCCCCATGACTTTTTTTGCGCCTCGCCTAGCCATCTCAATGGCAACCTCTCCATTCCCGCAACAATAATCCAAGGCGACAGCACCTGCGATATTTTCATAGAGAAGCGAATCCCTGTGAGCAAAGCTCGATTGAGTTATGCTGTAAAATTTCATATTACTGAAATGTTTTACATACTCATCGCTACCCTCAGTAAAATTTTGTTTACAATGATAGTCAGCACTATCTGTCTGATACTCATATGCCGTGACTATTGAACGCCGACGGTCTGAGTGTTCAATTTCTTTTATCTTTCGGTCTTCTAAAATCATTACGCAAAAACCTTCAATTTGAATCTGACAGCCATTTATTTAAAATTAGCTCATACTTGTCAGTTAAAACGCATTTATCATAATATTGTCTTGCATACTTTTTTGCTTTCATTCCCATAACAGCACGATCTGTTGGACTCATATTATAAATACTGATTATTACCTCTGCCATCAACATTGGATTTTCCGCTTTTACTGTAATTCCTGCACCTGAATCCGTTACTGGATCATTTGGAGTATTTGCAGATAAAATTACTGGGCGCCCAGATGCAAAATAATCATATAACTTATTAAGGTTTATTCCATATTTAAAAACTGATATATCATGTATACTTGCTATAAGTATATCTGCCATTTCACATTTTGATGCAACTTCACTCTTTGGAACCATCTCTTGGAACTCAACATTATTTAATTCATTTACTTTTACTTTCTCATAATATTTTTCCTTATCAGGTCCATCGCCTATAATTATAAACCTCATTTTTTCTGCATATTTCTCTTTAAGTATTATCGCACAATCAAGAATTGTATTAATATCGTGCCCAGCAGCGAACCTGCCTAGATACAACAAATTTATGTATCCTGGCTCACCTCCACCGTACTCTTTGATTTTCTCGAATGGATTCAAGTCAACGCCGTTTGGTATCCAAGTTATTTTATTTCTGGCAACACCAAATTTCTCAATATGCCGATAAGCGTATGGCAAAGCAGACACAATGTGAAAGGCCCTATTATACAGTGATCTTTCAATTATTTTAAATATCCTCTCAGTAAGACCTCCGGCTCTAATCTTCCCCAAATCAACGAGTGCTTGGGGCCAAAGATCTCGTATTTCATAGATAAAAGCTGCGCTCTTTGATCTGGCGACATGGCTTGCAGCCCATCCTGTCAGAATCGGGACAGAAGGGCCAATAACAACGTCTGGGACCTCTCCTGCTTGTCTCGCGAACTGAAGACAGCGGTAGGCATTCAACAACATGTTAATAGCACGTTTCCAGCCATTCCCCCCATAAGCAATCGTCTTCAACCTTACAACCAGAACACCATCAATCTGCTCAACTTTCCATTTATCACCAGTGGTTAACATTTCGACATGAGTGAAGTGACAATAACTATTAGTCAACATTGTTACCTTGTGCCCCCTTTTGGCAAGCTCGGAAGCATACCAAAAAGTACGGGATGAGTGGCCATTGGGCTGATCATATGCAGAGAAATACCAAATTTTCACACAAAACCATCCCCTGTTAAATATTCCACAATCCGGTTAGCCGCATCACCCTCCCCGTATGGTTTCACTTCTTGTCCCATGGAGCCAATACCAGCCCGCAGAGCCAAGAGCACAGATTTTCTCGTCACCGGCGACGCCAGTCGATTCCAGCCAGCCTCCACCAGTTCCACCCACTCAGTTTCGTCCCGCAAAGTAACACACGGGACTCGGTAAAAGAAGGCCTCTTTCTGCACCCCGCCGGAATCGGTGGCGATTAAGGCGGCATATTTTTCCAGTTGCACCATATCCAAATACCCAACGGGATTAATAAGAAATAGGGATTTTGATTCCCGAATCGCGGATAGCAAGCTGGTAGATTCAATTATCTTTCTGGTTCTAGGGTGGAGAGGGAGTATGACCGGGACTTCTTGACTAAATTCGAGGAGGGCATCGAAGATGTTTTTTAACCTTTCCGGATTATCGGTATTTTCAGCTCGATGTATCGTGGCGAGACAATATCGTCTTGCGCTAATACCATGGCTTGCTCCCAGCGAGCCCAAAACCCCCCCTTGTTCATTGACCTTTGCTCCATGGCGCAATGCAACATCAAACATCACATCACCAACATTGAAAATCAATGGGGAGTAACCTGTCGATTTTCGTTCGACGGGCAATTGCAATCCTTCATCCCGGAGATTTTGAACAGCCTTATCACTCGGACAAAAGAGGATTGAGCTGACTCGGTCGGTAAGAATACGGTTGATTTCTTCAGGCATTGACATGTTAAACGAGCGCAATCCCGCCTCCACATGGGCCACTGGAATATGCATTTTGACCGCAGCCAAGGCACCTGCCAAGGTAGAATTGGTGTCACCATACACCAGCACAGCATCTGGCTTCTCCACCAGCAAAACCTTTTCTAGCTCGATCAACATCTGCCCGGTCATCTCACCATGACCACCGCCATGGATACCGAGATGTATATCCGGCAACTCCATGTCCAACTCGTCAAAAAACACATCAGACATATTGGAATCAAAATGTTGACCCGTATGCACGACACATTCATGCATATCAGAGCTGGAGCGAAACGCCGCAGAAACGACACTGGCCTTAATGAATTGCGGCCGAGCCCCAACAATTGTCACAATTTTCATGCCAAAGCCTTATAGAAATCGACCATTTTTTTTGCTTCAACTGGCCAGTTGTATTTCTCCAAAACCACCAACCGCCCCGCACGTCCCATCTCCTTAACTTTTTGCGGGGAATCCAATAATACACGAATCGCAGATGCAATCTGAGTGGGTGATTCTGGATTCACACATAATCCACAACCAGCACCATCAACAATTTTCCGCCAGAGAGGAAAATCAGAAGCGATCACAGGCAGTTCGGCCGACATATATTCGAACAATTTGTTGGGTTGAGAATCGATATGGTTTGGCCCCGGCAAAAAGGTGACAATCCCTGCTATAGATTCGGCCACCACACGCCTTACCGTCTCACGATCGACATGTCCAAAATAATCAACCTGCGCCCAGCCAGGAACCTTTTTCAATTCTTCGGCAAAGTCCGGGCCATCAAAATGTCCGCAGAGTGTCAAGCGGACATCCGGCAACAAAGACAGCGCATGGACCAACTGCACCGCCCCACGCATCTTCGAAATACCACCGATGTAGCAAACACGTTTTAACCGGGGGGGCAACGCGCCATCAACAGGAGCCAACTCTTCCGACATCGGATAGTTGTTGACATTGACTGTTCTCAACCCAAGCTCAGAGAAGCGCCGCTCAATATGCGATGTTGCGGCAACCACGCCTGAAAGCTTTGTCACCGCACGATTTTCGTAAAATTCAAAAACCCTTGCAACACAAAATCGAATGGCCCGCGGAATCCAGCATTTCATAAGGATCTGCCTGGGTACATCCTCATGAGCGTCATAAATGACATGAATGCCATATTTAGCTAGTTTCACACCAACCGGCAACAACTCAGGATCATGAAAGTGAACTATGCTTGGGTTTAATGATAAAATCTTTTTCAAAGCACGCTTGGGCTGAAGCAATATTCGCTTAATTCGCGAGAGAGGCTTAACGCCAATATCATGCACTTGAACGCCATCGATATCGGCATCACCCTCACCATCCCCGACAACAAGATGAACATCAAAACCCACCAGAGCCAGAGCCCTGCTCTCTTTCAGAAAAATACGGATGTCATTTCGCGGGTGGACTGTGGTAAGGTGGCAGACACGTAACATTCCTTCGGCATAATGGCTTTTCGTATCATTACATAGTGTCATGAATATATGTTCTTCCTTCGTCCGGTCATTCTTTCAAAAAATGACTGTCCTTTCTTTAAAAGTCGATGCCAACGATCCCAATTCTGGAAATCCGAATAATGGTGAATAGGGGCGGCCATAAATCCGTCAAATTCTTCACGACTGATCCGCATTTTTTTGCAGAAATAAATAATTTCAGTCTCCA
The DNA here is from genome assembly GCA_018829945.1 of Pseudomonadota bacterium. Classification (GTDB taxonomy): domain Bacteria; phylum Desulfobacterota; class Desulfobulbia; order Desulfobulbales; family Desulfurivibrionaceae; genus Thiovibrio. The sequence continues at coordinate 14,569 of JAHJTI010000246.1, forward strand.
GTTCGTCGAGGACATACAGAGGTTCTTCAAGTTTCACAAGGGCGTCTTCCCTCTTCATCTGTCCTGAAACAATCAAACTCGACAGGTGGGGTCGACGTTTATCATATCCAAACTTCGTTGGAAGATAAAAATTCTGGAAAAATTTGGTAAAAACCGATTCCCCATGTTTGCGCCCATAGGAACGCCAACCGATCGCAGACTCCATCTCTTCGATTGCCTTGGCCTTGTCGTAATGCATGTAATTCAAAGGCCGGACTGTACGCAGGCCCCTCACAAACGGATACCAGAAATAATATTGGGGAAAACTAATCGTACTGTAAGTTCTCAGCCGACCCTTTCCATATATTCGATGAATGGCACGTAGGTTGGCGGCATCCATTGCGCTACCCTGCCATGCCTTCGGGGCAATCGATTCAGTTGCAATATTGCCACCACTCAGGATATATTTGATTCCGTTTTTAATTGCAAAATGATAAAGACTGGCAAAGAAGACGTGGTCCTGAGGCACATCCTGATTGGCAACTGCAGCTTTCAGATAAGCTAACTGCAAACCACGCATTTCCTCCCAATCCACCACATGCGTATGCAAATGATAATTACAGTGTTTGACTATGGCCTCAATATTCGCTACCGCAAGTTCACTATTCCAACCTGCATCAACGTGCACAACCAGTGGACGCAATCCCCAATCTTTAACCTTTAGAGCAAGATATGAACTATCCACGCCGCCACTCAGTCCAATAATACAATCATAGGGCTGCCCACGTCTTGCCTTTTTTATGCATTCAATCGTCTGCTTAAGCTTCTGTCCACCCTCTTCATTGGGGAACCATCTCTTTTTAGTTACCTCGTCGAATTCGCGACAATGGTTACACACTCCATCCTTATCAAAAACAATATCAGGATCTGACGTATCCATCACGCACCGAGCACATGTTTGCAATTTCATAATTTCCCTCGAAAAGACAAAACAACCTTACACAATAGGGTACGACTATGTCACATGCCAGCAATTTCCGCAAATTTGAAAAAACATAATAGCAATTACCTCCTGACTAATGCTGAATAAAACCTCTTGTCATGTTCGGTCATTAAGTGACTGTTATGCCATAATAAGGTAAAATCACCCCCAAACCTGTGACAGATACGCTTGTATGATTTCATCAATTCGAGTGCCGCATCACTATAGCCCATTCCCATGTAACGCTTGGCGATCACAGAACTTTCCATCACGATTAATGGCCTCTGGCGCAATTTGAGCGGGCGACGTTCAGCAAGAGAATACATGGGATACTCATGACAGGTTCCACATCGGAACCCAGGACGGTCAGCAAAACACAAGCTGCTATCATAATCTATTCCTGCCGCTTCCAAATTGCTAGGCGTAATCAGGGGCTGCCAGCGCAGATAGTGTTGCCGACCACCAAGGATTGCCTGCTGAATGCCTTCTGCAGCCATAGTCCGCCTCAAGAGATCAGCTTCTCGAATAGTTTGCGCTGGGTCCTGGTAAGTGTAGTAACTGGCATGTAATCCAATTTCGTGACCTCGCTCAGCAATGCTGCACAACAAATCTCGAATCGCCGGATCACTCATCGTATAATTGCAATCCCGAAACAGGTGCAATTTCGCAGTGATAAAATAGAAGGCAACCCGGTTGCCGACTTTCTCGTTCACGTTCATGATCCAATCGATATTGTTGCGATAAGGGTCACGAGACAAATCACATTTCCTAATGCGCATACTCGTTAACAGTGTTTGCAAAGCCATGCGTAATGAGCGGTGCTTGAATATATCTGTGACCAACTCCCTCGCCAAAACAACCACCGAATTGCAACCGCAGAGATAGGGATGGTCCACATCGCAACTTACTAAAATACGAGACTGGCGCACCTTGCGTTCAAGTGCGGGCCAAAGTCGATGTATCGCGGCCCACAAAATTTCAACGTATTCATCAACAATCGGACGATCCAAAAATTTTGCACGATAGGCAACTGAACTAGTAAAAAGAAAACGGTCATGCTTATCACGATCAGGCTGGACAACCTCCTCATAACGCGAAAGCATAAAAAAAATGCTGCCAAAGATATCAAGCCCGAGATGGCATTCACTACCGGACACATGACAGCCAGGTTCGCCATACAATACCGGGATAACCGGAGAAACCAGACAGATATCATTCCCCAGTTCCCTTGTATCCCATAGCGCAAGAGGGACCGTCGGCATGGATCCATGGTCGAGCCATCCTTTTTTGCATCGTTGAAAAAAATCATCATCAACACAAAGTGTTGTGTCGCCGAAAGAGAGAGAGACAACATCCGTATCAGCAGAAACGGCGGTGTATTCGAGGCCGAGAAATTCACGAAATATTACATCGAGGATATATGCTCTCTCAGCCAAAAAATTATCAGGATGCCGAACGCGGATCATAATTTCACCATTCCTCTAATAGCAAGTGCCAACGCAAGCAACTTCGAATTTGCTTTTTTCACTGAAAAATACGGTATCTGGCGGGCACCGAAGCCACGAAAAAACTTTTCAACGGGCTCGATCATCGATCCTTCGAAGTCGAACATCTGTGTCACTGTGGCGGCATGGCAGATAGCGCGCCACATACACAGGCTGGTGGCGCCGCTGTTACGCAATTCAGGGTCACCACCCCCCATAATGTAATAGGCACTATTTTCATCCCAGACGACAAATACTCCGGCATGATGCCTCCCCTTATCATCCTCGGCAATCCATATCTTTCGACAATCGCGCTTGACACACGCAACGTCAAGGAGCCGAACCAAACTTTCCGAATAAGGTACAGTCATCCCCTGTCTTTGAAATGTCAATCGATTGAGTCGAAGAAAATCTTCCAGTACAAGGTCATCCCGCACCAAAAGCTTACACCGCCCCTCTGCCTTGCGGATGTCGCTCCGGATATTTTCCTTAAGGCCGCCCCAAAGTTGATTCTCGTCGGTAAGGTCGGACAAGATATAAGTGTAGCGAGTAGTCTGCTGGAAGCCGCGCCAATAAAAAGGGAGCCAATTGGTATTACTGTGGTGCCAATTCTGCCCGAAATAATCGAACGAAGGAAGCAAATCAATCAGCGCCTGCATGATCGACTTCTGCTCACCAAGAGCCTTGGCATACTTGGCCTTGGAAGGACGCAACCAAGGCCCCAGGGTTTGCGTGAGAGGCGGTTGCATAAGCACGGTGAAACCATATTTGCGGTTGACGTAATAGGGCATGGAGCCAACCACACGGCTGCCTTTTCAACAATAGCGACATCCCAGCTATCAGATCCACAAACGGCATCCAGCCACCAATCTCTGGAAAAGATTGGGATCCCTGGGGTCGACTGGCAAAGTTGCCGATATTTATCTTTGTTTGATTTCAACACGGAGGCATCTTTTGTTCATTCATTCAATGATGAAACAATAAATTCCAGGTCGTCTTGTGACATGTTCTGATGAACAGGGATGTCGAGAGCGCAGGTTGCCGACCTTGTGCCATTCGCAAAAACATCGGCGTCCCTCATACCCGGCAACAAGGTAGGCCAGTTAAAATTGCCAACCCGATACCCTTTTTTTTGCAGCCGACTGGAAACTTTCTGGGCGCCCCGCTCCGTGTTCATCAAAACTTTTTGTTTGAGCCACGCCGGCTGCACAGTGGGGCCGACATCCCAGGTACGCTCCCTCGGAAGATTCTCAGCGACAAACGCTGCATTCCTGTTCCGAACATCCCGTACATCCAGGTACCGTTCCAACAACAACAGACCCAGTTGCCCACGCAATGGACCTACTCCCAACAGGGGAAACTCGAAGCCGGAACTTTTCATCTGCAAACGCCGCATAATTTTCCCAATCAGACTGCCCTCATTACCTATATTACGGCGGCGATGTGCCATTGACTCGACAAAGGCTTTTAAATATTTCAACTCTTGCTTCGCATTCGGCACGGGGATAGCAAAAAAAGAAAATTTATCCATTAATTCCTGATTATTGATCACCAAAGCCCCGCCCCATCCCAAGGATATAGGCTTATCGTAGTTAAAGCTGAAAACAGCCGCATCACTCAATGTTCCAGCCATCACGCCGTTTATTTTCCCGCCCAGAGTATGGGCACAATCCTCCACAACGTAGACTCCCATATCACGGCAAAACTCCACCACGGGACTAAAATCGACCGGTACACCAAACAAATGGGTTACCATGAGGACGATCGGATGAGCCTTGTTGGTCAATTGGGAAAGCCGCTGCATGGTATTAACCCAATCGATTGTTCCAGTTGGAGAGGTGAAATCATACCCCTCAACGGCAAAACCGGCTTTCTCTGCTGCCGTCCTGACCACCGAACAGGTGAAAGCCGGCATTAAAATCGTGCCGCTTCCGCCCCCCGCAAGTCCACGCAAGAAATGCTCAACCCCCCACCGAGCACTGGGCGTCAAAAATATTCTTCCACATCCACATCCTAAAAAAGATCTGAGGCGCTGAGTAAAATGCAGGGACGAATCAAGATCAGCCTTTGCATAACAGGTCTCGATATCCCCCCAATCCCAGAACTCTTCAACGGTATCCTTATACACGCGACTCGGCATATTCCTTCACTTCCCGCGACAAATCCGCAGGGATTCCAACATCATTCTTGCACACAAAAGTCCGAGGAACTTCATGACGCCTTTGCAAATGAACATTGTGCGACCGAAAAAAACTTTCCAGCCGCGCAAGCTCGCCGTGCACGTCATGACAGAGATCTTCGTATTGTATGGAAAAAAAACATTCCGGCTGGTTGGCGAAGGCTCGTCTGTCCTCTTCAATCAATTCGTTGATCCTGACTATCTGCTCAACTACCTGCCGGGCCGGAGGCAATTTTTTCAGACCTTCACAGCCGGGTGGCTCCATTGACCACCACTGTTCATAACACCCAAAAACACGCTTCCTTACTTCCAGTAATGAGTGGGCATTGTCAACGACATCACGCTTAATTACAATAATTAACGCCTCCGGCACATGTGCGAGAAGAGGGTCAAGACGCAACGCCACATACATATTTTTAAACAATAGCGGCCTGCCAAAGGCTGAAATCAATGCGGCAAGCGATCTCCTGAAACAACGCATTTTTACTCCATCCACATCGCCCAAGGTCACATACGCGGGTTTCCTGCGGAAAAATCGATACCACCAAGCACCACATTCGGCGGGGGAGGCCCAGCCCTTTGTAACCCCGTGTTTGGAATGATAATCGGATTGGGGACGATCCTTTGTGGGATGGAACCATTTTTCAATCAGTGAGGGAGCCCCATAAAACAAACAATGCAGGTTGGAAATATAGCCGACATCAAAAGCCTCTGTCAGAATCTGCATCAATAGTGTACTGCCGGAGCGAGGAGCACCTATGATGAATATGGGGGGGTGCACAAAGGGATGAGAGGGATCCGGAGAAATCACGCGCTCCGTATAATGCAAAAAAACCCGGTTAAACAACTTGCTGGCTTGACGCCCTAAGACTCGCAAAAGCCAAGGCACGGAAAAACATTTGTTACCCATGACTGTTCACGACAGAGACAGAATTAAAAACATGTTTACTACAAGAAGGCACCTTCAAAAGCCACCATTTAGGCGTAGGACCAGACCATGGAGTTTCGTGTCGTAGATCCTCTGCATACTCTGCCCAATCAAACACAGATACCGCCTCAAAACCAATCCCGGCCCAACACCCATCAAGGACACTTCCGGAATCTTGATAGACAATCACATGGTCAACCTTCCAGCGGGAAACATTTTCCAAGACCTCATCAACTCTGCGCCCCCAAATATTGGGGGCTCCTTCGTAATTAGTTTCCATAACAGCCCACCAACTGGGAAGAAAGTGCACTTTTTTAAGCGTCGAGACGAAGATTGGCAGCTCAAGCAAAACGCGATACCCGTCAAATATTTTTTCATAACAATTTTCAGGATCGGTAAAAGCCATCAACACCCGTTTCCCACTCGTGACCGGCGCCAAAAAATCTGACATGGAATCAATCAACCCCCTAACACGGAATGGCGCGAGTGCAGGAGGGATATCTGGTGGAGCAGCGACTGATTTGAAACCGAGCATTAACGGTAAAGGGGAAATAACCAACCAAAATGAGGGGAGCAGCATTAAATCCACTTGCTGCATCATCAAGGCGACGGCCAGACCAAACATCGTCATATAAAGGGATTGCTCATCCGCGAATCGGGCAACCATCGTATTAACCAAATAGAGCGCCACCCCAGCCCCCCACAGGATGGGCAATTGCCCAGATATCCACCAATAGACAAGACCAAATTGGAAATACAATAAAAAGAAATATACATGGCGAATATTAAGCAAGTTGCGTTTTCGCCTATACTTCACATTTATTTTCTGAAAGCCAATCAATTTCAAAACAGGATTGAGACAGCCCCAGACATTTCCGCCAGTCCTCGTAGACCATAAAAAATGCGTCAACAATTTGCATCCTGCCGGCATGACTGACAACAGGGGTAACCATGTCATCTCCTGACAGGAATACGCGACAGCCAGTATACTGGCAATAAAAACAACCGTGAAACTGCCGAAACTTGCGGCAAACCACGCGACACAGGCTATCCAATATTGCCCTGTAACCCACCCCCACAGCCCTAACGGGAAAAACATCCACCCCAAAGCATTATAATTAAGATAGCCAAAAGCCCCAGCGTAAAACTTAGTGCTAAAAAGAGCCACAACAAGAATCAGTGCTCCCCACCAAAAAGGAACAGACTCAAGCCAAAAAAAATGCATGCCCCACCAGCCAAACATAGAGAGCAGAGGCAATACTGCACCGGCACAAAAATAAAAATAACTTGAAACAAGAGTAACTTGAAACCACTGTCCAAGCTGACATTCCCCAAGGCCAAGAAAAGGACTAACTCCGCCTCTCCCAAAATAATCAAGATTTTTCGCCTGAGTCCAATAAAAAAGAGAATTGATCCCGTTAGTTACTGCAAAACGGTTATAATCCGACCATTTTCCCGCGGCCAGAATTCTTGCAGACCACAAGGTTTGAAAAAATCTTACGGGAGTCATGACAAGCGTTGTTACAGGATAGGCCAACACCCTGACAATAATAAACCAACCAAATTTATCGACCAATCTCTGGAGTTCTTCTTTCATCTTCGTCCGACAAAACTACGGGCAGATCCCCAGGCGGCGAACAACTGTTTTTTGGGAACAGACATCATTAGCACCAAAAGTATCACAAGAGCTGCAAACGGCCCAACTTGCACGAAGGCCGCCTTCTGAGAGTAGGAGAAAAGAATATATCCTGTTGCCACAATTCCCAAAACCACCTGCAAAATCATCCGTCCGAAAGGATAACGAACCGCCCACAACTTTTCACTGATCGCCAGAACCAGCACGTTCCAGATCAAGAAGGAGATTGAGGTGGCCACGGCAGCCCCCATCCCACCCATCGACGGCACCAAAATCGCATCAAGAACGACATTAAGAACAGCCGCAGCCCCGGCCAACAATGGCAACACAGCGGTTTTTTCCGCCTTCCAGATGCCGCCTGCACCAATTAAATAAAACCCATAAAAAACAGAATACCAAGCGAGAACTCCGATAAGGGGATATGCGCCATAATATTCAGGGGGAGTCAGCCAACGAACAATATAAGGCGAGATGGCCGTAAGCAAAACAACGCATGCAACCCCGCAGCCAAGATACAAGCGGCCTATTGTCCTGAACAAAACCGGGCCGTCATCGCCATGCATGGAATCCATGGCAATCGGCCACCAAGCTTGCCTGAAAGTGGTAACCGCCAAGGCAATTACCATGGCAAATTTAGCCCCAACGGCATAAAGACCCAAGGCCTCCTGCCCGGCATAGTGGCTCACAAACCACCTATCAGAGGTATTAAGGACATAGATGGCCAACCCGGAGGGAACAAGCGGGGCTCCGAACTTCAACAAACGAGGCCACCAATCCTTGTGCAGTTTTGAAAAATCAAGGAATTCCCTGATATAAAACCAACCTAAACCAGTAGAAATCAATGATCCAGCAAGAGATCCTGCCAAATACCCCTTTATCCCAAGCCCTAACATTAAAATTAAAACAAGGGCTACGGCAGACGAGACAACGGTATTTCCCAAAGTAATACCAATAAACCGCCAAGGCTTATACAGTAATCGAAAAACCTCGGCGCTCTGACTCACCAATTGACTGAAAAGCACTCCCACAAAGGCTATGGCAAAATATTCCCAGGTCAATTTGCCTTGAAAAAAGAAATAATTCAACACGGGGGATAACAATGTTGCGCATACAACAATGACTGTGCCCCAAAGTATACGCCATTGCACAATTGCGGAAACTACAGCAGTTTGCGCGGAATGACCGCTATTTTTTTGCTCAAAAAAATAAAAACTTTGCGCGGAATCCATCCCCATTTGGAGCAACATTGAGAGAAAGCCGGCCAAAACAGTCAGCATCTCAATAGTGCCATAATCAGCAGGAGAGAAAATTCGAGTATAAACAGGAAGGAGAAAAAAGCCTATGCTCTTGGCAAAAACTCCACCCAAGCCATAAACTAGAGAATCTCTACCAAGCTGCTTTAATCTCCTTTTCATCAGTAAAAGACTAGTAGTGAGTATTGGATTGAGAATGGGACTTCTTTAGATTTGTTGCAAAATAAGACACCCCACCTGCAACAAATTGGAAGAATCTCTTCGGGGGCAAGCGAATAGCATGCCGCGTGAGATTGGCAATTCTTTTGGGAAAAAAATAAAAATCCCGAAACGCCTTACGCGCCATCAAAACCACCTCATGCCTTTCCAAGCCGTGAGGGACCCAAATTTCCTCTTGATCCTTCAACAACATATTGGATTCGTTTCCAATATGTTGCCAACTCCCTGTATTTTTGCATGTTTCATAAATAGGCGTGCCTTTAAAAGGCTCGAAAATTGGGAACACTGCAAACGTTAACCGGGATCTTTTTGCAAAATTAATTGTTTTTTCAATATCCTCACAACTTTCCCCTGGAAGTCCAATCATAAACGATGACGATGTCAATATTCCGGCCTGACTAGCGCATTCTATTCCCCTTACATTTATTTCATGTGTCAAGCCTTTATTTAGGATTTCTAGTGTTTTGTCGTTTGCACTTTCACAACCAAAAGTAACAAGATAACAGCCAGAATCCTTCATTGCCTGACACAACTCATCATCCAAACATTGTGTTCGAGTAAAACACGACCATTTAAACTGCAAATTTTCTTTCTTTAACCTATCGCATAAAAGCAAGACTCTTTTCTTGTCTAAGGTGAACAAATCATCATAAAACATTATAGAATCATACCCAAGCTCGCCATACCTCTTGAGCTCTTCCATAATAGAGTCTAGACCTCTATAGCGTATCCTTCTTCCCATCACCTCGGAAGCCGCGCAAAAAGCACACTTAAAAGGGCACCCTCTTGAGGTTAAAGTATGTATAACCTTTTTGCCCAAAACATGAACAGGAGGCTTATACTTTGACAAGTCATATTTTTCGACATCCGGTTTACCTATCGAGTCAAGATCCTCTACAACATCTGAGACTTGATTATATGTAAACTTTCCCAAAATTTTTCTGGAAACACCCTTAATTTCAGAATTTATCCTTTGGTTATTTAATTGATCGAATAATTCATGGACTGCAATTTCACCTTCTCCGGAAATAACATAATCAATGTAATGGGAATCTAATTCGTATGGAAAAAGAGTAGCGTGGGGGCCGCCTGCTAATACAATGATATTAGGATTGTTATTTTTTAACAATTCAGACAATAATATTATTGTCTGATAATTCGTTATATATGCAGAGAAACCAACAACTTCATAACTTCTTAGTACCTTACAAGATTCAGTGACATTTACCTCTGAATGATCTAACAAATCTACATGGAATCCTTTTTTCCTTAAATAGGAAGACAAGAAGGCTATCCCAAGTAAAGGAAAATCAGGCGAAAGATTTTTCATACTTCCATAGCTTTCCTCTCTAGTAGCCGGAGGATTAACTAAAGCAATTTTCATAAATCATCCTTGCTAAATTACTACGATTCATTGGCCGCAATACAACTGTGCAAATTTGGTATTTCGGCTGTCATTATCAGTTTTAAAAAATCTGGAAACTTCTCCCCGGACTTTCTTAGTTTGTTCTGAGATGGTTATATCTGGCAGGACGCTTTATCGGTAGTAGATTTCTAATTCTCAAGTGATGCCACCACATCGCTTAACCTCGTTTGATTTACCAAAAAATGCTCATGATTTACTTGGTCTATGTCAAACGACTTTTTAACCCCTGTTGACACAAACGCCGGGAAATAACGAGCCGATGCCATATGTATAGCCACGAATTGACGACCCGACTCAAACTTTTCCAACCTAACATGTGTAGCAATATTGATTTCATCATGTACAATAATATCGTCATTTGAAATTTCGACTTTCCGAACCAAAGTAATCCTATTATCCGGATGTTGCCTGATCAATGCAAAGACCATTATTTTTTTTATAAAATTATTTAATGATAAATTCCGCATAAGAGATAAATTCAAAAGCCTTAATGCAACTGTCATGATAGGACTTTGAACCAGAGTAGAAATTTTCGCAAACCCGATTGTTATTTTTAATACTGCAGGATTACTTGACAAGAGTACAGATGTTCCGTGCGCTTGACTAGTGAGCAACTTACCATTAGCAAGCTGCGCCACGTATCCAAATTCATTCCATACAGCCTTTTTTGTCTTTTGACAAAACACCTTAACTATCCCAGAATTACTAATAATTGTATAAAATTTAGCGTTCCCATACACAAAGAACCCAGCACCAGGGAAATATGTACATACTCGATTTTGGTTGCATGGCAAAACATATCCGTCATTCGTGTCCAAATCAGTTTTTTTAATATCTACAAGAAGAAGATAATTACACAGTAACGGGGCGTAATTACCCATGTCAACATCACCCATCCCGATAGTTTTTCCGGCGACCATTGACTCGATCATTTTATTATTCAGTGCACTTGCTACAGCGTTGTATCGCGCGAGAATAGCAATCCCACCAGGGTAGTAGAGACTTGTTTTTCTGCTACCATACTCACCCCCAAAAGTCCCATCTGGATGCGCAAAATACGACAAAAATGTCAATGAATTACTAAGTGCTTCCTTCAAAATCTGGTTATGAGCTATCAAGTTATACTGGACCAAGTAGTAAACACATAATGTTTGATATCCAGGATCTGCTCCATCATATTCAACAAACCAGCCTTCTTCATGTTGATTAACCAATATACGACCCACGAGCTCTTCTGCACGTTGCAAAAATTTCCTTTCATGGAAATAGTCACCACATACCGCCAGAGATAACGCCGCACCAGCTAAGTGATTTGAAATCAACCCGTGTAATTCATCGTGCTCACATAAAAAATTTGCTGCCTTTCGAATAGAACATTCAAGTCGTACCCTCAAGCTCTCGGGAGCGTAGGGGCGAACCACCTTGAATGCTTCGAGTAATGGATGGATTAAAAAAGCAGTAGCCCCAAAGCTATACTCATTAGGGAATGCCTGATCAAATGAACCATTGTCATGTTGTATTTTTAATGAAAAGTCTATTCCATCAATGATGGCTTCTATTAATATGGTGTCACTTAAGCCAAAACAGTTTTTGTGTTGCTTTAATGCCCAAGCAAGGGGGAGCACGTTCCGCTGATACGTTGCTTCCGGAAAATCAGCTATTTTCCAACCCCAGTATCTCCTGTCAAAAGACCCTCTTGTTGGTGAGTACGCATCTCTATCTTGCTCACTTAACAGATGCCTACATGACAAGAAAATAAATTGCCGAATCGTGTCTATGTATTCGGTGTCATCCATCAATAAACCTCTGATGCCACAACTCCAAGGACAGCGCACCCCAAAGTTGCCGACTACCCACCCCTTGGTTGTCGGCCATACTTCTTAACGCCTTTTCGCTATAAATCCCACGCGTACGGCTCGCTTCACCAAGGAGGGTATCATTGACGAAACCCCTGACAACACCTCCCTGCATCCATTCCGCCAACGGCACTGGAAACCCCATCTTGTCCTTTCTTGCAAGAACCTGATCGGGGATAATGTTCCGCACCGCACTCTTGAGCAACGCCTTGGTTTTCCCGCCCTTAAACTTCATGGCGGGCGGGGCACTCCCGACAAGTTCCACAATCCGCGGATCGAGAATCGGCACCCGTGATTCCAGCGAAACCGCCATACTCACCCGATCTTCCACGTGGAGCAAAGCAGGAAGCAGGGTTTTAAAATCAAAATGAGTCATCTTGTTAATGTAAGACTTTGTATCCGGATGGTTGAACAGTACCTGAAAATCCGCGAAGACCTCTTGCCGATCCAGTTTGCTCAACATTTCCTCGGTCAAAAGAGAAGAGATATCCGGACTACGATCTATCAGCCGAAAATAACGGGCGTCCATTTCGTCAAATAAACCATCACGCCAAAAATTTTTCATTAAGGGGCCATATTGACGCAAAAGCGGTAAATTCGGAATTATGCTATCAAGCCCGACAAGATGGCTCCCCTCCTCCTGAGTCTCGTAGATAGCCCCCTTCAACGCCTGCTCAAGATAGCCGACGAGATAACGGGCATACCCTCCAAAAATTTCATCGCCACCCTGACCGCCAAGTACAACCTTGACATGCTGCACCGCCAACCGACTGACCATATATTGAGGAAAAACACCCGGCCCGGCCAACGGCTCGTCCATGGCGTGCATGATTTTCGGCAGGAACTCGACAAAATCATCCGCTGAAAGAACAACTTCATGGATCAAAGCCTTGGCGTGACCGGCAACAAGTCTTGCGTAAGAAGATTCGTCATAGGCTGGAGATTCAAGGAACTTACCGGTAAACACCGGCATTCCCTCCTCAAGACAACTTGCCGCCATACAGGTAACTACGCTTGAGTCAATGCCTCCCGAAAGGTAGGCGCCCAAGGGCACGTCGCTACGAACCTGTAGCTTGGCGCTGTCTTCAAGAAGCGAGCGAAGCCGCCCCACAAAATATTGCTCGGTATGGTGTTCATCAACACGAAAACAGGCGTCCCAATATCGGGTGGTACCATGGATGACTCCACCTTGCCCCTGGACAAAATGACCCGGTTCAATTTTTTTAATATGTTTGAACAGCGTTTCGCCATTCAAGCAAAATTGAAAGGTGAAGTAGTGGTTTAATCCTTTGAGGTTCACCTCAGGATGCACATCAGGATGTGCCAACATGGCTTTTATTTCCGAGGCAAAAAGAAGTTGACCGTTCTCCATCTCCATGAAATACAACGGTTTGATACCAAAATGATCACGGGCCATCAGCCATTCGCCCGTATGGGTGTCCAAAAAAACAAAGGCGAACATGCCATTAAGCTTCGTTAACGCATCCTCGCGGTAGTGAATGAGCATATACAACAGCACTTCCGTATCGGAGAAGGTCTGAAAATGCTGACCGCGCTGAATGAGTTTTTGGCGCAATTCCAAATAGTTGTATATTTCTCCATTGAAGACGAGAACATACCGTCGATCAGAAGAAAGCATGGGCTGCGCGCCATGATCAAGGTCGATAATTGCCAGCCGTTGATGACCAAGAATCCCGTGCCGGGCAACGTGAAGACCGTCGCCGTCCGGCCCCCTGTGCCGCAGACGATTTTTCATCTCCTCGACAATCTTTTTCTCTCTATCCCCAAGCTGCTCTGGGGGGGATAGGACCCCACAAATTCCACACATTTTATCTTTTTCTCACATTTGCGTAGATCATAACCCCGAAATTCTTATCAAGAAAACGGTGCATAGATCGTGGAACTAGAAAAGGCAGTGCTAGTACTCGGGCAAAGAAGGTCTGGTAAACGAAAATATTCCCCAGAAGAATTTAACTTCGCGAACATTTTTATCCATTTGTGCCTCGGATCAGGATTTAGAATATTTACCGTAAGTGTTCCGCCACCCCCCCCATGGCCAATAGTACAAAACCGTCATCACCATATAACCCAGAGTCGTAACGCTACCCACCATCTTACTGTCTGTCACCTTCTGATCATACCGCAACAGGAAAGGAACCTCGGCGAACTTGGCCCGCATCAACTTCAGCTTTACAAGCTTTTCAAGGGTGCAGGTAAAACCAAGCCCTTTCAATTGAATAAAGCTGTTTCCATAAAATTTGACCGCTTCTTTTATCGTTTCAGCGCGATAAGCACGAAAACCGCATGAATACTCTTTCAGCCCCTTGATAGGGAAAAAAATCTTCATGAACAGGTTGGCACAACGACTGACAAAAGCACGATAACTGCTTACACCCTCCTGCCCGCCGCCAGGTTCAAAACGCGATGCGATAACAACATCGAATCCTTCCCTCACTTTATTCACCAGAGTGGGGATAAAGTCCGGCTCATGCGTATCATCGCAGTCAAGACGGACAATTACATCAGCCTCACCACACAATTCGGCAGCTCGCTCGAAGAGGTCTCGAGATGTTTCACCCAGTCCTCTATTTATCTTGTGCTGAATTATATCCAAAGGCATCTGAGACGCATACTGCTCAAGATATTGTTGCGTTTTGTCATCACTCCCGTCATTACAGGCTATTACAAGGTACGGCTCCCCACACCCGGCCATAGTTTCCTTGATTTTGGGCATTAAGTTGTGCAAAGATTTCTCCTCGTTATAAGCAGGAAGAAGAATATAAATCATTGGAACTCCTGTTCAGGCCCTTACGAATCAAACAAATTAGTTAATTCTGCATACTTGGGGTAAGTAATTAAAACTGCGCGGTGCGGCCCATGATACACAAAAAAAGCCCCGCAAGCGACGGCACTGGCGCCAGCCTGAACAGCTTTCTTTATGTCATCCAGAGATCCGGCCCCGCCACAAGCAATCAAAGGAACAGAACAAACAGAAGCTGCACGTTCAATAAGCGGGAGATCCATTCCGCTCATAGTGCCGTCTCTATCCACCCCGTTGAGAAGGATTTCCCCTGCCCCCGCCTCAACTGCCATTTTTAAAAAATTGAGCCAGTCGATGTTCAAGTTTTTACCGGCGACAGAAGAATACAATTTGTGTCGCCCCAGCAGGTTCGTCTTGATATCAATAGACACCACGACACTTTGGTTCCCGTAGAGAGTAGCTATCGCCGAGACTAAATCCAAATTATCCAACGCACCTGCTTGCAAAGAGACCTTCTCCACCCCGAGGGAAAATAACCTCCTCGCCTGATCAACTGAGGTTATCCCCCCGCCATAGCACAAAGGCATAAAGCATTCGCCTGCAAATTGCTCAATGAGATCGTAGTCGGGCTCAGATTTTGACTTGCTTGCTTCAATGTCAAGAACCAACAATTCATCAACTTCTTTTTCATTAAATATGCGAATCGCGTTAATAGGATCGCCCACATATTTGGGGTGTGCAAATCTATACGTTTTAACAAGACCACCATTTCGGAGCAACAGACAGGGAATGACTCGATGCTGCAGCATTTTATAGCTCTAAAAAATTCTTTATCACCGCCATACCGAAACGATGACTTTTTTCAGGATGGAACTGCACACCAAAAACATTGTCACGACAATATGCGGAAGGGAATCTGTAGCCATATTCTGTGGTAGCAAGGATATCAGCTTCAGTATTACACACAGCATGATAGGAGTGCGTGAAATAAAACCTCTGCTCGCTGCCGTCATCGCAAATCAAAGAATTCTTCTTTGCGACACTAACATAATTCCAGCCTACATGAGGGACATGAAGGGGAGGGATGCCCTCAAAAGAAAAGCGTTTAAATTCAGCATCAATCACCCCTAAACCACCCAGTTTCCCCTCCTCGCTGCCCTTAGAAAGCAACTGCATTCCAAGACAAATTCCCAAAATTGGCACGCCTTGTTTGGCAATCTTTTGTATGGCTGAGAAAATGCCAAGCGTTTGCAACTGTATAACCCCATGGTCAAAGGAACCAACCCCCGGGAGAATAACCTTAGTGGCGGCCTGTATTCGATTCAGTTCGCCACTAACTTCTGCACTGCCACCAACTTTACGGATCATATTCGCGACAGAGGCAATATTTCCCATACCATAATCAACTACAACAACTGCCATATAAACTCCCCATGAGTACAATCTTGTCCCCAAACACTATTCACAAACCAGCCAAAGGATGGCACCATGCGGCTATATTTATAGGGATTCGCATAATTCGATTTATTTTCCCATCGAATTTCACTTATCAATTCATGCTAAGCTCACAGCTTTATTATAATACCGGCCGACATTCGCAATGAATGCCTTTTCCCCAAAATGAACTCTGCACCCACTTCGCAACGCCTCTGGTGAATATTGGCTTGATCCCGCAACCATCCGCACCATTGCTTCGCCCAACGCCACAGGATCCCTTGGCAAAACAAGTAACCCATTTTTATTGTTCACAATCTCCTCAGGCCCCCCGCATCGGGTGGCAATGACAGGGGTACCACAAGCAAGTGCTTCAATCAAAACAACTCCAAAGGTCTCCTGACGACTGGATAATACAAAACAATCTGCTTCCTGCATTTCACGTAATACCGAAGGCCTATCAAGGTATCCGAGAAAAATTACCTGGCCCTGCACCCCCAATCGTTGGGCCAACCGCTTGAGATGCCTTTCAAGTGGGCCGGATCCACCGATACGCAAACTAACCTGCTTCCCCTTAAAGTGCTTCGCAAAAGCCGTGAGTAAAGAATACTGGTCTTTATTGGCATCCAGCGAAGCAATGTTCAAAAAACAAAAACCTGATCCGAGGGAAGAACGATCTTTCAAGGGACTATCAAGCAAGAATGAATCAACAATATTATACAAAACATCTGCGCATTGCCCGCCGCAATGCCTATCAATATTGTTAGCAAGCGCCTGACTCACCGCCGTCAGTGCAGAAGCCTGCTGAAAAACTTTTTTAATAGGGGAAAACCATTCGCGCGCAATCAAACCCGTCCTAAACTTGCTGCTATGCTCTGTGACGATATAGGGGACACCTTCACTTTCTTGAATGGCTTGAGCAACAAATCCAGCAAACTGCACATTATGTGCATGTATTACATCAGGCACCCCAAACCGCTCCTTATATTTCTGGTAAAGATCCAGCCCGAGGTTCTTGTAAAAAGGGATCGAACGCGCCGGACGCTCCCACCGTTGAGGATAAAACTTTCGCACATATCGCCGAAAGACAGGATACCCGTTCACATCTTCAAAGTACGGATAGTCATACTTCCTGAAGAAAAAACGAGGGGTGATGATCCCCACAGCAATTAACCCGACTTGATAACCGGCATCATGCAAAGCTTTTGCTTGCTGGAACTGAAAAATTCCACCAAGGGGGTATCTCGGAGTAACAAAATGCTCAGAAGGGATAATCAGTACATGCATCAGCACACCGCAATCTCTTTACCGCAAAATCCTCTGGCCATCAGCATGGAAATACTAAGCCCCACAAATTGAACAGTTTTGGGCGCAGTGATAATCAAGAAACCACATCAACACTTTTAAACAACAGCCCATAATAACGGATATTTTGTGTTTACAAGAAAAATTATGGCTGTAACCATAAAATATTCATACGTCTAAAAATGGTTTTTGGGCTACAGCCATCACACACCATCCATCAAGGATTCCCCGCATAAAAGGACGGAAAGGCAGAACCATAAGATTAAACAACGTGAGACGATTATTTGTGAGGTATATCGCTGGTAGCGTTCCAGCCGGTCCGATTTGAATATTTTCGGCACCAAGCGTTTTTAAGATGAGATTCAACTCCCAAGGACTTATTGGATGAATATGCCCATAACTTAAACTAGAGTCCCCGAACCCATGAAATCTTCCAGTAAAAAAGAACATGAATCGAGAGAGCCAGGAGGAAATATTAGGGGTGGTAATCAATACAGTTCCACCTTGCTTCACCATCGCCATCAAGCCACGAACATATTTCCATTGATCTTGAACATGCTCTATTACTTCAATACCAAGCACAGCATCAAATTCACCCGCATGGCTTGTCAAAAAACTATTCAGTTCCTCGGGGGAATCAAAGTCAACACGAGTGAATTTCGCGCCATTACACTGAAAATCAAACTCTTCTTTATCGACCGACACAACTTGGTACCCAATATCTATCAAGCGTAAAGACAAAGCACCCTCTCCAGCCCCAAAATCTAATATTTTACCTCCAGCCGGAACCACGCGGGCTATAGTGTCTGCAATTTGCGCATGCAAACCCATGTCTGCCTTCATCAACAAGCCTTTATAATATTCTGGCTTCTTTACACCACAAAAAAAATTCATCTTTTCATCACCACTCCAAGGAATCCAGTTGCTGACAATACATTTTCTTGAATATTCAAACTAATCATTCAGAATCTTTCAATGAATGCTGGCATCTTAATTGGGTTGACAATGAAAATTTCCGACGATATTCATCTGCTCGACTGATTCCAATTCCTAAAATAAAATACGCCCATAACGACATTGTCAAAGTAGATACCATCATCACGACATCATTTGTTTGATACAATAGGAGTCCAAAAAAAACTGCACCACACACCCTAACAAGAGGATCTCCTGCCCCACGAAACAACAAAAAACATATGGACCACAAATAATAAACATAAACTGATAGCCCGACCACCCCTGTTTGAACGAGCACAAACAAATAGGTATTATGTGGAGTTCTCGAAGCGCCACCATCAAACATCGGCACCAACGTCCCAAGGCCATTCCCAACCACAGGAGATAGGGCCCAAAATTCAACAGATCTCAAAAAAACCATTTTTCGACTCGTGACACCATACCCTAACATTTTGAGACTACTTATTTCTGTCAGGTCAAGCACAGAAAGATAAACGAAAGGGTAGATCAAACACAAAAGCATAAAAATGCCACCAAAAACAATAAAACGGCTCCTATTCCTTGATATCAAGGGCCAAAACCAATAAACACCCATCCCAACACAAAATGAAATAAAGGCAGTCCGAGCCCCAGACACAGTTAAAAGAATAAAGCACATAATCATTGCCGCCGTTAAAGATATCCACTCCATTTTTCTCTTGGAATGAATTCTTCCGATACAAACCAACGGAAAAGATAAAGCAAAAACATATCCCGTTCCGTTCTTATTCCACCAATTAAAAGGCACATAGCTAAACAACTGCATTCCATCAATAATCCATCTATAGAACAAATAACATATCAGTGTTGCGGTGATACATGAAATTATCCTGAGATCGAGATTGCGCCAAGGGCGGCACCCAATGGCCCCAAAAAAGACAAACATCAGGATCGTTGACACCAATGGTCGAGTAAGGTCAGTAAAAATGACTATCCTTAAATAATACCAAAGGAGCAGAACCACAAAACTTACCAGTATAGGGGTGAGACGCAGAATTCGTTTCACCGGATTTTGTTGAGTAAGGTACACAAAAAAAAGGGAAACACTCATAATTTCAGCGATTAATCGCCAATATCGTGGATCAATACCGACAATTCTTGGCCCCCCCCATTCAAAAAGGGAAAGAATAATTAAACTGAAAATTGTAATGCTCCAAAACACTCGGGCCAATGAATTCAGCCTTTCCTCTGATGCAGTCAATCCGTTTTTTCTGTCTATTTTCATTGAATTGCCTGATTAAGAAGATCTAAACTGTCCGTTAACATTACCTGTCGAATTACAGACTAATGTTTCCATTGAATGGGTAAGATTTGTTTCAAGAGTTGAATGAAGCCAAGAAGCTCTTTGCCCCCATGTATTGGCCGCGGCAAAACTGATTTGCCGCAAAGAACGTTCGCCCTCTTTACTGGACGCTGAACGGTTAAGAGCGTTGCGAATTACTGAGACTGCCTCAATGGAATCGTGATAAATACTTATCCACTCCGGATAGAGGCGACACTCTGGCACATCCGCACTGACCACTTGCCGTCCACTGGCCAGCCCATCAGAAATTTTCAACGGACAACTTGCTTTCACAAAGGGCATATCGATTTTATACGGCATCCAATTTATTGAACTTTTCCAATAATATTCTTTAGTATTTTCATGCTTTACTCCAGGAACATGTATTGCATTTTTGCAACTTAAGACATCTTCTAGATATTTAAACAGGAATTCAAGTTCGCCGACAAAGGTATCACGTCTAATTTCTCCAACAAAATAAAAGGTTACACCTTTAAGTTTTGTAACAACCTCCTTAATCAACCTCCAATCATATCGACTACCCAACCATCCAACCACACATACCGAATGTCCTTTTGGTGATTTACCAGGAAGAGGATTGATAAAATTACTATGCACCCCATGTGGAAAATGAAACACCTTTGACTTTTGCGACGGAAAACGTTCTTTAAATCTGTTCATCTGGAAATCGGATGCACACAAAACCATCCGAGCTTTATGAATAAGAGCATCCTCCGCAGGATTGTCAAGCCGGACCCCCGTGCTGAAGTCAACCGAATAGTCATCATAATTTAGGTAAATAAGTTGTGCGGGATCAACATCCCTTACATACTGAAACAGACGGGGATTCGGCAAAATAACGTATGGCTTTTTCCCGGTTTGCTCATAAAGTCGCCTTATATGTTTATTAAGTTTTGCCCGGATAGGCCGATCAAAAAAAAATCCCAGCCTACGATTAAACCCTGGAGGATACGTCCACAGTTCCTTCTTGGTTCGATCTCCAGAATAAACATAAGGCCAACTCATCGAACGCCGCCGGAGAAATAATGAGGAGGCACCAAGACTTATTGCCATCGAAGGGCCAAAGCTTCCGAGCTCATATACCAAGGGGTAAATCCACGGCAACTCAGCTTCAAAGGTAATAAATGGTTGACTCATTTCAACACTCAACTATGTTGCCAAGGGATGTTTAGATGCATCATCCTGCCACGCTGACTCACAAAGCCTGAGGGTTTGTTTGATTTCAATATCAATATCGCCCTCCAGAACAAAGCCCGTCTGCTTAAATTTACTGATATCATATACCAAAGACGGTGCCTCTTCGCCTGGGGCAGGAACCGGTCTTTCTATTTTAGGATCAAAGCCAAGTGTTTCTCTGCAACAGTTGGCAATGCGCTGGGCCATATCCCATACGCTCATCGATAACTCTCCTCCAAGATTGAACAGACCATCACCACCGGCATCCCGGGATAACGCCAGCAGATGGCAAACCGCCCTACCTACATCATGCAAGGTGATAAAGTCTCGCTGCTGCAAACCAGCGGACCGCAAAACAAGTTGCCGCGTCTGCACGGCTTGCCGGCAGAGATCGTTCACAAGAAGAGTCCAGCGGTCAACCCCAGCATAGGCGGGAGCGCCGAAACCATTTGACAGACGAATCACATACCCGCGAATACGCCTCTCATCGTGAGCGGCAAGCACGAAGTCTTCTGCGGCACGGTGGGTAATGGCATAGGGGTGTACAGGCCGCGACACAACCTGCTCGGAAATATACCCCTCCAAAGGCGCGCCATAAATATGCGCGGTGGAGAAATAAATAAAACGCTCAACACCGGCAGCGATTGCCGCTTGCAAAAGGCGCAAAGTGCCCAGCGTATTAACACGCAACGCCTTTTCGGGGTTAACCGCACTCTCGTTTTCATTAACTGCAGCCAAATGCACAACTGCTTTTACCCCGCGCAGAGACGCCCTCAGGGATTCAGTATCCAACACGTCCATAACAACGGTTTGCGCTTGCGGCAGCCACGGCGGGGCAGTGCATGGCTTACGACTGGCGAGACGCACCTGGCAACTGGTTTCGTTCGCGATCGCCAGAGCGATTCTGCCACCAAGATACCCAAATCCTCCGGTTATAAGAATAGCTTGGTTCATCGGTGCTTTATCGCCCAATCATAGGGAATAGCCGGGTCAAAAGGATCGCAACGATCAATCTCAGTTGGATCATGGGGAATGCTTGCACAATTAGCCACTACTGCCATCTCACTGCCAAACCCTTTGAAGCCGTTCCAAACCATAGGCGGTACTGTCACCAGACAATAGTTGTCGGGACCTAAAAACAATTCCTGCACCTCCCCCCGGGTGGAACTCTCCTTGCGATCATCATAAAGGACAAATTTTATGTGGCCATGGGGCACGGCATAATTCAAGGTCATCTTTTTATGGATATGCCAGCCCTTAATGGCTCCGGGGTGGATACAGGAAAAATAAATCTCACCAAACTGCTGAAATGCAGGGTCCCCCACACGCAGCATATGCATAACCTTGCCACGCTCATCGAGGATCTGACGCAAGCGAGTAACAACAACCCCTTCAATCATGGGAACTCTCCATATACGCTTGAATTTGCGCGACACTCATGGAAAGACCCTGCTCTCCAGAGACGACGGCTCGATACCAGGCTACGGTTTCCTGCACCGTCCGCTCAAAGCCCCAGCAAGGTTTCCAGCCAAGGCTGTAATGTGCCTTGTCGCAATTAAGATGTAATAACCCGGCTTCGTGGGGGGCGTTGCCGGATGATTGAATCTCGATCCGGCCAGAACCCCATGCATGCACAATGCCCTGCGCCAAATCGTGCACACTCCGGGACGCAGCCGAATCAGGGCCAAAGTTCCAGGTACCGGAAAAACCTTGCGGGTTACGATGAAGCGCTGCAGCCAAGGTAAGATAGCCCCCCAGAGGTTCCAGCACATGCTGCCAGGGCCGCGTAGCTTCGGGATTACGAAGCACGATGGGCTGCCCCTCGCGCAAAGCATGTATACAATCAGGCACAATCCGGTCTTCTGACCAATCCCCGCCTCCGATCACATTACCGGCGCGCACTGAAGCAAACCCAAAACCTGAGCGCGCCCTGAAAAAAGAATCGCCATAGGCTGAAAAAACCATTTCCGCAGCAGCCTTGGATGCACTATACGGATCATGCCCGCCCAACTCATCATTTTCCCGGTATCCCCAAACCCATTCCCGGTTCCGGTAACACTTATCGGACGTGATGTAGACCAGCGTTTTTACTGCAGGGGAAAGGCGCACACACTCCAGGACATTAACCGACCCCCCCACATTGGTGTCAAAGGTTTCCTTGGGATCTCTGTATGACCGACGCACCAAAGGCTGGGCTGCCAAATGAAAGACAAACTCTGGCTCGGCCTGCCTGAAAAAAACGCCCAACCGATCCAGATCGAGAATGTTGCCATCCTGATGTTTGATTCGACTGCCCAATCCAACCGCATTAAAATGCGCGTCGGCACTTTCCGGCGGCAAGGAATACCCATAGACTTCAGCGCCTGCCTCGGCCAACCACAGGCTTAACCACGAACCCTTAAAGCCGGTATCTCCAGTTACAAGGACGCGTTTGCCACGAAATACCGGCAACACATTTACCAAATCTTCCATGGCGCCCTGTCCTTTTCAATAAGCCCATTGAGAAATTGCCAGTCGCGGTAGGTATCCATGCACTGCCAAAAGTCGTCATGCTCGTATACCGCGAGTTGCTGGGCACGCACTAACGACCGCATCGGTTCCTGCTCAAAGACGAGATCTTCACGATCATCCAGATAATCGAACAGTTCACGACGACACACAAAAAAACCTCCGGAAATACGCCCGCCAGTAGCCTGTGGCTTTTCATTGAATTCCGTCACGATACCCTGCTCATCAGCCACCAACTCGCCGAAGCGGCCAGGCGGGCGCACCCCGGTTACGGTAATAATGCGATCATGGCTGTGGTGAAAGGCAAGAAGCTTGTTCAAATCCACATTACTCACGCCATCACCATAGGTGAGCATGAACTCGGCATCGTCTCCGATGTATTGCCGAATCTTACGGATGCGCCCCCCGGTCATCGTCTCCAAACCAGTATCAGACAGGGTGACGCGCCAATCGGCCTCCTCATGGTTGGTGTGGTAATCGATTGACTTATTTGTGCCCAGGGTGACCGTACAGTCACGTGTCTGCGCCTCATAGTTGAGAAAAAACTCCTTGATTACCTGCCCTTTGTACCCCAGGCACAACACAAACTCACGATGCCCGAAACTGGCATAGTACTTCATCACATGCCAGAGGATAGGGAGGCGCCCAACAGGGATCATCGGCTTGGGGATGTTATCAGAAACATCACGGATGCGGGTGCCGTAACCGCCACAGAGGATAACAACTTTCATACAAAGATCCTTTGATTCGTTTGAGATAATGAAAATCAACGATGCTATCTGAGTCAGACAACGCAGAATTTAGAACAATTAATTTTTCCCAGTTCTTTGACTTGAGGATGTCATATTCCCTCGGACCGGGCTCAAACAAAACACCCTTGTAACATGATGTAAATTGGGGTCATCTTGGGTCAATCCCACCACTTGCTCCGACATCAATGGCCCATAAACGGTTATCTGCTAATACAGCATCTCCTATCATTTCCGCTCCCCACAATTTCCTTATTTTACTGAGACTAGCCCCCCTGCAGAAAAACTCCTTCAGGAAATGCTGGTACTCCGAAGAGCGCAAACACAAATTAAAATTTCATCCGCTTCTTCCTCTTAATATCCATACCTAAAGAACCCATCCCGAGAGGGTTGACGATGGCGCAATGTTTAGATTTTTTTAATAATTAACTCAATTATTCCCACTCGCCCATGGTTGTTTTGATGCAACGCCACACTGAGACAGCAATCTTTTGCTTAATGTTCAGATGGTGTTGCAATCCGCGGACGAGGACAGGAGACTGCGCCAACGAGGCAATTGCTTATCAAGACAAAAATAAGTTTCCCTGGCATTCACTTCTTTACTCCCCCAGGCATGCAACACGGCAGAAGAAAGTTCATCCGGGTTGGTAGCATAAATAACACCGGGACGACCTCGCAAGGGGCTAATATTGAATGCGTCCCCATCGAGCACAGACACCACAGGCACACCAAAACAATACGCATCCACCGCGGCTGAAGTCATATAACTCGTGTATGCAACATCACAGTCGCCCAACAACTCTCCCAGAGGACGCTCGGTTATCCGTAGCTTGAGCCCTGGATAATCCTCCTCCCTTATGGAGCATGCAGGATGCGGTTTAACCACAAATCTGCTGTTCGCCGGCAAGGAGGGGGCGGCCGTTTCGAGCCATTGCATTTGCTTCCGCGTAATCGCCGGCGAGATATCGCCTAAAACCAGAATGCGAAGCGAATCCGAATTATTTCCATTTTCAGCAATCTGCGAAGAAAAATCGTTCAAATACAGGTATCGTAACGCCTCCACCTCGATCATCCGGCTTACAGGGTATCCTGCGACCCTAAAAGCGCTCAGAGCTGCAGGCCCATTAAGAGCGACCACATCGGGCAAAGGGAAATCATTTATGCCGCTGCGCCGATATGTGCGAGGATCAAAAAAATATCGCAAATCCCAAAACCTGACGGTGGCATGCGCCACACCCACCAATTTACCATGCCCGGCAGCCTTCCACGCATGAATAAAGGCAATCTCCCAGCCCATACCTTCCTGCAGATAAACGCCAAGCCGTTGCCGCGGCAACATTTTTAATATCTTTTCAAAAAGATTAAGAAAGAGGCAATTCCAAATGGCAGCACTTCCAAACATAGACTCGTGAAAATCCAGCTTAAATAACGGCCAAAAATCTAGTTTTGTTCCTGCAGGACGGAAATGACACCGTATCTTCCTCACACGCAAACCCATCATAGCGATACGACAGAAATCACGGAGTACCCTCCAGATCACAGACCAACTCAGTGCACCATCGATAATGGCGTGACGTTGCAAGGTTTCCCTGTTCTGATTAAAATGTGTTACCAGTGCCTGTGCTGCCTGGGCAGTGGGAATTGACTCATGATCAATAAAATGATGGAGCCAGTTTACCGCAGTCGCCTCCTGCTCAAGCAGTTCATGGAGATCTGTCCAGTAATAGGACAGGAAACGACCCGCTTGCGCAGATACATTGTCCAGATTGAACAGATACGAACAAAATGTTGTTTCCGCTGTTGATTTTGCAAGTAATCCAGAATCAATCTGCCGGAAGGAACCCCGGCACCGAAAGTACCGTCTCAGTGTCAATAAGGCCTGAATCGGTCGCGGCAGCCACCGATAAACTTTGCCCCGCACCGAATCCTGGGAAGGCTGCGGGCTTAAGCGCCGCCAATCAAAATCCCAGGAGGCGTTGCTGCACCAGTGACGAAACGCAGATGCCAAATTCTTGTCTGCGCTTGCCAGGATGATCTTACAGGCATGGTTCGCCCCAAGCATTTCTTCAAGCGCCAATAACTTCACAGCCTCGGACAGGCACCTTGACTTGCAATAATTCTTTTCCACTAGCAGAGTCATCCACCAATAGCTCAGCCCTGGGCGCAGGGTCAAGCAGTCTAAAAACCGCCTGCCGTCAAGTTGCGTCTCACCCAGTTCATGGAGCCAGGCAAGGAAACGAGCCCGAAGAGTATCTGCGTGTTCCTCCACAAAACGTGGGATTGAATATCCTGCCGCATCTCCTCCCTGACCGTATCCTCGCCAAAGTACCTGAATCCACTCCCCTTTGGGAGGCTCACCATCATTGTCCCAAACAAGGAAAGTGGGAAATGCATCATCTGCTCGCATCAGATTAAACTCGGAGCCGTTTCTTTAAAGAGCTTGCATCAACTGCTCGACGGTGAGCAGGTCAGCCGGCGTATCCACCGCATGTGTGTTGTGGCGAGTCGGGATCATGCGCACTTTCATCCCATGCTCCAAGACCCGCAGCATATCAACTGATTCGGCGATTTCCAGCGGGGTTGGCGACAGATTGGTATATTGAAGCAGAAAATCTCGCCGAAAAGGGATAATACAGACCTGCTTTCCCATGGGAATATCTTTACCAAGAAAACGGGTCGGAATCGGTTCGCGGGAAAAGTACAACGCATTTCCCTTAAGATCGCAGACCGCCTTGATGCAGTTCCGGTCTTCAAACTCTGCCGGAGATCGGATTTTACCCAACAAATTCGTTATCCGGACAGAGGGATCATCCAGCATGGGTTGCACCGCTTCAGTGACCATGTCCGGATGGGTCATGGGCTCATCGCCCTGCACCATGACCACAATGTCATAGGTCACCCCGTCTTCCTTCTCCAAGATTCCAAGCGCTTCAGCACAGCGATCCGAGGCCCGTTCATGATGACTGCCGGTCATCACGGCCCGGCCACCGATGGATTCAATGTAGTCATAAATTTCCCGGTCACAGGTTGCCACCACTGTGATGGTCAAAAATGGGTTTTGCGACACACGCTCATAGACATGGCCGATCATGGGTTTGCCAAGCAAGGCGGCCATTGGTTTGCCCGGGAAGCGACTGCTGCCCATCCGGGCAGGAATAAGCGCAACAATGTTCATGAAATCTCCATAACTAAACGTTTATTTTTCGGCTTACGGCAAGTTACCATCATATGCGAACTCCAGCCGGAAGACGCGAGAAGATTTTGCCATTGTTCCCTCTCAGACTCACTGGCTCGGCTTACAAAGGTGCGCCAGAAACGATCCTTAATCCGGTCTTGATTGTTCGCCATGATATCGATGTCCAGCTTTCCCGGGGATGTCACTTCCAGGGACTCAAAGCCAACACGATGGAGCAAGATCTTAATAGAGCGGGGGTTCAGAAAATTCAGGTGATGTGGTGGAGAAATTGAATTCGAATCATTCCATAGTACTTGAATGTCAACTCCCGTACCGGACAACGTACTGAACAGAAACAAATCTCCTGGTTGCATCAGTTGGTTGATGCAGGCGAGAAATTTATCCGGAGCATGAAGATGCTCAAACAACTCGAAACTGACGAATGCCCTTGGTCCGGCAGGCAGATCGGTTTCCCCTACCTGCTCAAGAAATTTTTCAATGACCCTCAGGCTCTTATCGCGGCACACTTGTGCCAAATGCGGCCCAGGCTCAATAACCGTGATTGCGTTCGAAGAAATCTCCCCCATTTCTTCGGCAAACAAGCCATATCCTCCGCCAACATCAATTATTGCATGGTCTAAAGCAGTATAGCGTTCCAATATCTCAAGGATCATCCGTGCCTTGGGCTTCCAGAGTTTCTCGCGGCGGGCCTCAGCGGTTTCCCTGTAAAAAGTTGTAGCCCAAAATTTTGCAGAAGGTGATTCTGTGTAATAGCGAGAGAAGGCTTCGGAAAGAGGCCGGGGATTGACATACAAGGTGTCACAATCCGGGCAACATGCGTAATCGAACCCCTGCTTGGTGAAAGCAAATTTTCCATTGGCTCCACATGCAGGGCACAGGCCTTCCTCACGGGGCACATCAACGAAATAGGTCAATGCATCTTGTTCACAAAGGCGTAGATATTCGGCAAAAATATTCTGTGGCCGGATCTCATCCTCTTTCATGATCAGGCTCCAATGGCCGTCGGCCTAGCCGCACCTTCGGCCAGAATGACCGCATCGATCGAATAGGCCAGAAACCGATATCCCTCATTGAGCCGCTGCTGTAATTCCACCGGGGACGGTGCCACCACATGCACACCGCAAGGGATCATCCGTTCAGCTGCATGGGTACGGATTCGATCCCGGATTGATTTAAAGTCCGGGTGGTCAAACTGCGCTGTAATCCCCATGGAAGCAGAAAGGTCATAGGGGCCGATCAATATGGCATCCAGCCCCTTGACTCGAAGAATAGAATCAAGTCTATCAACCGCGCGAACATGCTCGATCATGGCCACCAAGAGCGGACTCTGTGCTTCTCTTGCATAGGCAGCAAAATGTTTACCAAAAAGATTGGCCCGAGAGAATCCTACCCCTCGCGTTCCTGCCGGTGGCCAGCAGCAGGCATCCCGAACCATTTCGAGCTGCTCAGCGCTCTCCACCATAGGCACAATGACGCCGCCGGCCCCGGCATCAAGGGCCTGTTTGCAATCCTTGGCGTGCCCCTGCGCCAGTCTGGCCATGGGCAGCGTGCCGCCGAGTTCCAGAGCCCGGAACAGATCCGGCAGTTGCGGCACGCCGATGGCGCCGTGTTCGAGGTCCGCTGCCACCCAGTCATAACCGGCCTGGCCCATGATCTCGGCAACAGAGGGGTGAGGTAACTGCAGCCAGCTGCCGATGGAATGACCACCATTTTGCAAGCGCTGGCGAATTTGCGTGATGACTTCCAATCTATTCATGATCCAACTCTTCAAACCTGGGGCCGACATGCCTTTTCTGTAACGATTGATTGAGGGGAGTACTCCGCAACAAAAATGCGACCTGGTTGGCCTGGGCCGCGTTGCAATCAGAATCCGAATCGCCAACCATCAGCGCCTGAGAGGCCGAAATTTGCCAGCGCGCCAAGACCTCCCCAATCGCTTCAGCTTTCTTGGCGGGCGCCCCATGAATTTCCTGAAAACAATGCGTCAAAGCCAAAGCGGCCAAGATATACTCCATTTCTTTGTGTGGTGTAGCCGTTACCAACACAAACCGTTGCGTGGTATATTTTTTCAACAAATACTCACGGACCCCTGGCACCCAAGGGGCATCAATCACTGCCTGCTGGACATTTTCCGAAAATCGTGAGCAATATTCATGAATTTTTTCCGGAGTAATAGGCTCCCCGGCCCAAGCGAGATAAATCGGCATCTTGTCGAAGCGAGACATCCCGCCATTCGCCTCATGGTGTCGGCGGACCTGGCCAGACACCGACCTGCCGAAGTTCATAAAAAGCCGCTCAAAGGCATCCGATTTGACTTCTACCGAATCCTTGATCACTCCATCGAAATCCCAAAAAACAATCCCTGCAGATTGTAACAATTGGACGGGGTTATCATTCAATCCTTGCCTCATACTCTGGCTGACCGCTACCATATCTGATTGAAACAATTCTTGAACGTTCCGCTTTCAAACATCTCAGCGTGACGCTTTTCCAGCAGATGCAACCCTGCATCTCGCAAATATTGAGCCGAATCCACACGCTGTTTCGTGAACTCATCGTTGATCTCAACCAGAACGCCTTTGACATTCCGCAAAACCTCAGCACCGCCCTTAAGAATCAGGTGTTCTATACCGTCCACATCCATCTTGAGGTAGTCCGGGGGGGGGATCTTGAGTCTTACGACAGCATCCGGAATAGAAATTCCGATTGTCCGGAATTCAAAGATTTTTCGCAAGGCTTGACCGTCTTGCCCATAGTCCTGGGCAAAACTGGACAATGCGCCCCCCCACTCCAAGCTGGTCATATTGAGCGTATTTACGGAAAGCTGATCGGAAAGCGGGAGAGGGACGATCGTGACCTTTTCTGCGAGTGCATTGAGAAAGACATTTCTGGCCAGTAATTCAAGATTAAAAACCGAAGGTTCAAAGGCAAAAACCTGGCAACCACGGGTTTTGGCCGCATAGCATGTGTACAAACCAACATTGGCACCGATGTCCCAAACAACAGCACCATAAGGAATCTGATCTATCCATTCCAGGGTTTCTGGTTCCTTGCTGTAGAAGGTGTTAATGCGGTACCGATTAAGATTATTCGGCACGGCAAAGGTAAAATTTACTCCCCGATGCTGGACAAACTGGGTTCTCATCATCGCTGAACGAACAATTTCATCGCCACAATAACGCCCGACTCGCGTTTTCCAGCCAAAATAAATCAGATTACGGAGAAGAGATTTGACCAATGTTTTAATGATCACTTTCATCTCTGGTCCTTTCCCGGCATACAAGCAGTCTGGCCTCGGACCTCATCAATCAACTGTAACAACCCTTGCCCCAAGTCCACATGCAGCGGCGGCACATATTTTCGCCCAAGCTTCGGCTGATAGGCATAGGGAGTGCGTACATAATGGCCGGTGTAATCCCCGTCGACAAACTCAACCGCATCGGGCATATCAAGGATCTCCGCCAACATCTTCAACAGATCCAGAACCCGCATCGGCTCATGGCCGGTGAGCACTACGCTCTGATTCCGGAAATCATCGCCAAGCGCTGCCACACTTGCCCGGGCCGCATCCTCGACATGAATATATTCCCGCATGGCTTCCGAGCTGCCTTCGTAACAAACTTTTCCTGTATCGAGAGCACTCCGGACAATGCGAAAAAGGCCATTGCTCTCGCCTGAACGTGGCCCATAGAGAGAGCCATAACGCAAAATGGTATAATTCTGACCATAAACTCGCTGGTACTCTTCCACGTAATGTTCCGCAGCCTGTTTGCTGCAACGGTAAAACCCACCCTCACGGCTATACACATAAACCGTACTGGCATAAACAAAACGGCCGACCTTATGCCGTTGGCCGGCATCCAGCAACAGCACATTCCCGAGGACGTTGACCCGTACCGTTTCCACCGGCTTGTCAAGAGCTTCGTTGAGGTCAGCCAAGGCGGCAAAGTTGTATATTACATCACAACCGGCAACGGACTTATCAACCAATTCCGCATCGAGCAAATTGCCGACGATCATCTCCTGGTCGTGACGCAGCCAGGGAGAGGCGACCCTATCAAAAATTTTGACCTCATGCCCCTCATCACTCAACTGGTCCGCCACATGTGAGCCCAAAAACCCGCTGCCGCCAAAGACAATCACTTTCATGCTCAACTCAACTCCTCTGCTTCTTGTTGCTCAAGAACAACAAATTTTCGGCACTATACCTCAAGCGCGTCGAGAAGATTCTTTATCGTATCGATTTCCATCTGGATTCGGCTCTCTTTGGCATAAGAGCCAATGTGCGGAGAGAGAATAACCGTATCCAGTTCGGTGAGCGGCCCGACATACGGCTCCCGCTCAAAAACATCAATAGCTGCACCGGCTAGATGCCCAGATTGCAGTAATTGATACAGCGCGTCTTCATCGACAAGGCCCCCGCGAGAAGCATTGATTATCCAGCCTCCCGGCTTCATAGTACGCAATTGCTCTTCTCCCAACAGAGAGCATTCTCCCGCCCCACGAGTACAATGCAGGCTCAGGATATCAGCCCAAAGCAGCAATTCCGCCAAAGACATTTTCTTGAATTTGTTCGATTCAACGATAAGATCACTGAAGGCCACTTCCACCCCAAAGGGAGCAAAAACATCTGCGACCATGCTTCCAATCCGGCCGAAGCCGATAATGCCGAGTTTCTTCCCCTGCAGGGTATTGCCCATGCGCTTCTTCCATACTCCCGAGCGCAACTCGCGATCCATACGGGTTATCTGCCGCATCAGATCCAGCGCATAGCCCAGAGTCAATTCAGCAACGGCCAGAGTGGGGCCGTCAGGGGTATTACGCACGATGATACCACGATCCGCCGCGCCTTTAAGATCGACGTTATCCATGCCCGTACCGCAACGGGATATAACCTTTAACTCAGGCAAGGCATCCATTACCTCCTGAGTCAGTGGCTCGGTGCCTGCCGCCACCCCGATACAACCCTGCAACAATTCAACGGTCTCACCCACGATAAGTTTCCGGCCATGGGGATTGAGCACATAAGTGATGCCCTGATCATCAAGCAACTGAAGCGGCTCGCTACTAAATTGGGCAAACGAAGAGGTGGTAATAGCTATTTTCATTAATTTGTTTCTCACCAAAAAAATTATATTTTGAAACATCTTTATTGAAACAGATAATCACAAGACTTCGCGCAACGTGGCTACGTTCATGCCCTCACTTCAGCAAGGAATGTTTTCCATTCTTTTAGCCAGTTGGAGTCCAACTTACAAGCTTGACGGTAAAATTCTTTTCGAGCAGCGATAATCTCCGGACTTAGCCACCATTTATCAGGGTCATCCCAAATGGCGTTCAAGTGGGTTGCCGCAGTTTGGGAATCATGAAAAATAATCTTGACCGCTCTTAGGCGTTCAAGCAACGGAAATGCGACGGGATGTCTCTCGTAATAATATTCCGGGTAGATCATTACCGTCGGCACCCCCGAGACCATAGCTTCTGTAAAGGTGGTCTCAGGATATGTACAAATTACGAGCCTGGACTGCTCGAAAACACGATCAATAGACATCGCGGGATACAGTTTGTGCGCTCCAATCATTTCGGCATAAATTTCCCGCGTATTCCAGTCATTACTTGGGGCCGGTTTTACTCGGACGCATTCCTTAACATCATCAAGCAGCCCATCATACAGATGGTTAACCAATTTGACAGAAACAAGGCATTGCGACGCCATCGGATAAAAATGGGCTCGACATCCCCATCGCGGGCATTCATTACCAATAATCGAGCAATACTTTCCACGCTGCTTTCGCTTACCAAATATATTTCCAGAAAAGCGACCGATGAGTCGAGAAGGGGGAACCTGCCGGTGCTTTGAGTGATACGGCAGAAACCAAGTTCCTCTGACATCGGAGATATCTTCTTCAAAATCAAACAGCTCTTTATAGGCGGGAAAAGATCCCCCATGCTCCAAGACCACTAGCTTGGTCCCCTGGGCCACTTGTTCGGCAAACCATGCCTTGGCTACAAAATCAGTCCAGTGAGAATTAGCCGTGACAATTGTCTTGGTCTTGACAGACAGGCAAGCCACCTGATTCCTCAGGGAGTGATACCCTTCCGCGATACACGATGGCATGTCAAACGGTATTGATTTACCGAGAAATTTTTCAAAATCCGTTTTCGGCTGAAAGTTGAAATTGATAACAGTACGATCAAGCGATTTTTCTACCGCGCCCACAAGGACATTTAAACTTTCTGCAGAAGGCTTAAAATCATGCAAAAAAAAGCGCGGGAACTGCCCCATGGAAAAATTAAGGCGAATCAGGGGAACACGATTAAAATATGAGCCGATAAATACCGTGCCAGAGCGAGGACAAAATCTGCCCAGGATCTTTTCTGCTCCATTGAACATCTTTGCTTTGAAGGATTGCCTCGGCTTGCCCCCTGTTTCATGATTTTTTGCTTGTTTTTCACAAGTTAGATTTTTTTCACCCTTCGTGATCGTACACCGGGAGGAATAATGGGACTCAATGATTCGCAGATACACCGCATGATTCCATTCGTCTGATATCGCCTGCGTTATGAATTCGTTATAACTCAATGGAGGCAGGACATCAGAGTGTCCCTTGAGTGCTACCGTCTTAAGCTCCGCATAAAGATCGAAAGCACTACGTAAACACTCCCACCGGTCAAACAACACCCCAACGTAGGACAGCAGCCAAGGATCGAGCAGAATTTGCCAATACCGCTCCGAGTAATCCACCTGATGCAGATCATTCAACGATACGGCAAGATCCTTTAAAAGCCGATGATGGAGTTCCTCAAGATAATCGTAATCTGTTTTTAATTTATCCCGGTTATCCCAATGGAACGGAATGGTTTCATGAGAGCGTGCCCCCCAGACATGCCGTCTCCCGTAAGGCTTGCACCACTCCCCGAGAAAGATAATTTCTTCTGCATTCCCCCATGTTTCTTCAAGGGACGTTGTAACCAGCAACTTCTCTATAGCCATAAGAAATCAAACATATTGTTTCATCTGTTTATTGTCTGACTACCGCAGGGAAGAATGCCTCGATCAATCAAGGCCTCGACACCCTGAAGAAGCAGGTAGTCCTTCCATCTTCGTGTAACAAACTGAACGCCAAAAGGAAGCCCATCCGGGGACCTGAAGGTTGGCGCGGCCAGGGAAGGGACATGACAAAGGGTCCATATCAAAGAGGGATCCGGCAACTCTGTCTGATCCCGCAATGGCGCATCACTGGCCGTACCAAGAGATAAAACCATATCGTACCGGTCGAGGAGAGTGTCAAGTTGTTCAGAAAGAATTTCCTGTTGCAGCAGCGCATTTTGGAATGAATCAATGGAAATTGACTCGCCATCGGCAATCATTTCACGCATGATTTCAGAAATATGGGCACCTGCCTTTGCCTCATTTTGAAAATAATACGCCAAAGACTTCGCATAGATGGTTGTATGAACTTGGTGGGCAGAATGAAAATTTTCATGCCACTCAACTTCTTCGACTTCAAACCCTTGCTCCCTGGATATGCTTTGGGCTAGATCCTTAGTCGCTTTCTTTGCATAATTACAGGCGCCATCCCAGACATGTGTCCTGACAAAACCGACTCGCCATGGCCTGTCTGTCCGTTTAGGCAGCATCCCCGGCATATCAACATTTTTATAAACAAAAGGATAATCAGGACCCTTTACCCTCGTATGATCAAGGATAGGACGAAGACTCTTGCCGTGGGCAGCGACAAAGCCAATACTGTCAAGAGAATCCGTGGTCTTGAGGACACCGGTTCGAGGAATCAGACCAAAAGAGGGTTTCATCCCCCAAACACCACAAAAACTCGCGGGACGAACGATTGAGCCCGCTGTTTGACTGGCCAGGGCAAACGGCACCATCCCTGTTGCCACCGCAGCCACGGAGCCACTTGAGGATGTTCCAGGAGTGCGACTTGGGTCATGGGGGTTCAGGGTTTCATTGAGAGCATGTACCGCAAATTCCGCAGTGACGGTCTTGCCAACCACCAGGCCCCCGGCATCCAGCAAAGAATCAACGACCCTGGCGTTATTCCCTGGGGTAAAATCTTTCCATGCCGGAGAACCCATCTCCGTTGGGAAGGCTTTCGTGTTAAAAATGTCCTTTACCCCGAAAGGGATCCCTGAAAGGGGGGAGAGGAAACCAAGTTTTTTCCCCTCTTGAAATGCCTGCTCAGCATCGGCTCCCAGTTTTTCGAGATCATAGCGCACCCAGGCAAATGTTTCAGCTTCATGTTTTTCAATCGCGCTTTTGACCGTCTCAACCAGGTCCGAAAAAGATACTTCCCCTCGACATAAGGTGTTGTGAATATCTGGAATTGAATGTTGTAAAAATAAATTACTCATCATTCACATCCTTGTCCCTGGCTACACGTGGATCAAGTTGATGGAGATGTTTCTGAATTACTTGCTGCACAAAAGGCACAGTTCGCTCCGCATTCGGCCTCTGCTTCGGATGAACGGGAAGATCAATATTCTTTAACTGGGCCACTTTCTTTTCGCGCATGGCATCATAAAATTGCTCTTCGGTTAAGCCGGTAATCTTCAGATAGTAATCAAGGGCCTGAGGGCGCTCCTGATCATAACGACGGATGAGGTCAAACCCTTCTTTCCTGGTAAGCAGGCCATTGCGCACATCAACAGAGGCTTGCCAAGTCGATCTGCCAAACCCTCTTTTTAAATAGCAGGTGAAGTCATGCATGCCTGCCATAATGCATTCCGCACTTTTGTAGCCTTTATAAGCCCCCTCTATTTCAGTCTCCCGCCATCCATATACATCACGAATCCACTCGGTTTGGCGCTCATCATCCCAAAAAAGATAATCGCCTAAATGTATTCCCCAAACACCGGTATCATCAATTTCCTCATAGCTTGGCAGTGCAAAGGGATACAGATCTTTAGCACTGAGGTCACCACCAATCATTTCTTCCGCTGTGAGCCTCGCGGAAACCTTAGTAAAATAATCTCTGTCAAATTTATGCACTGGCTGATCATAGGATGCCCGGCCATCATTCTCGGCAATGGATTCGCCCCAAACCAATAAAGGAATCTTAAAGCGGGTTGCGACCTGCAATGGGAAGGCACCCACCCCGCTATGGCAATGCCAGCATGAATCACCAATGGCGCTTAAGGATTTTTTTGCCAGCTTATTGACTAAGCCCCGCGCGGGTGTGAATTGAAGATGATCCAGATCAAAAACTTCCAGACAGCGTTGCAGATTATAGAATCCGGTCTCTGAAAACCAATTATGGCTGAAGGTTACGGCTAACGGTTTCATCCCGTAGACCTTGACCAAAACATGGGCCTGGAAAAAACTGTCTTTCCCCCCTGATATCGGCAAAATACAATCGTACCCTGTTCCTGATTTGGTTCGGGCATTTTCCAAGATTGCACGGAGTTGTGCCTCGCGTGCGAGCCAGTCAATGTGCATTTTTTCTTCAGATGATCTGCATGCGGTACAGATTCCCATCGTATCAAACTGGACCCCTTCCTGTGTTTCAGGCACGCAGCAGCGGATACAATATCGAATCCCTTCAATAGGCCCGGAAGTTGAATTATTCATGGCTGGAAGTATAATCCTCCATCGCTTTCTTCTGTATCGTACTTTTCTCAAGAAGAGACTGAAGTCTCTCGATTTCACACTGCGGTAAGGCACATGCTTTTCCACCAGGAGGGATACAACTTACGACGCGTTTGTTGGCGAACAAACCGATGACCATTGCCATGGATTCACAGCCGACCACAACATCGGCGTCGGCTATTTCCTCCAACAGAGGACGTACCCCCCCTTGTGCAATCGGCAGATCAAACTCCTGTTGAGCCCAGTTATACTTATTATTTGGTTCTGATGGATGGGGGCGGATAAGAATACGGCCAATTGTTTTTCCCAAAGCCGAAATATTGGCAAGGAAATAACGCAAGGCCTCTTCCTCGACATACCCCCAATGACGCTCATCACCAAACTGCTGTAGTGCATGTTCGCGCACAGGTTCACAGACGTAAAGCACAGAAATTGAAGCCTTGTCGGATGGGCGCAGAACAGAGACTGCCGCTAGCTCTTCGAGAATCTCGTGAAAATAAGGATTCTCCACCAACTTAATTTGAGTATTAGGGAAAATCCGTGTTGCCAACTTTTCAGCAACGGAATCCCCAACCCATATTTCGTCAGGCA
This sequence comes from Pseudomonadota bacterium, assembly GCA_018829945.1. Taxonomy (GTDB): domain Bacteria; phylum Desulfobacterota; class Desulfobulbia; order Desulfobulbales; family Desulfurivibrionaceae; genus Thiovibrio. The sequence goes on from JAHJTI010000246.1 coordinate 52,137, forward strand.
TGCAGGTTTCATTCAACCGGACAAACCGCTCATGGTAGTTAACCCAATGATCAAGAAAGGCTACAGATCGTTTACCAGCCAAACGCGCAAGCTTAATGGCTCTAAACTCCAGATCTGACTGCCAACTGGTCCCGCACAAAATCGACGCCGCCCGTTGAATTGCCTCCTCGATGGGTATAGTTTCAACAGGTCCTAGCTTGCGCTCAAAGATCTCACGCGCTGGACCTTCCAGCACATAGAGACAATCAATGCCTCGCTGGCGGACATAGCTGCTGAGCACTTCAGCGCCGCCTGCATCATGCGAAATTACAACCAACATCAGCTTAGACTTTTCTAAATTCAGACTGCAAAATTCCGTATTCAAGCATATCAACTCTGGAACCATCGAGGAAAAGATGCTGCCGGCGCGTGCCTTCTAAACTCATACCCATGGCAAGCGCAAGCTTTTTCATCCCCTCATTGGTTGCGGCCATCCCACAATATATTCGCTCTAAATTCAGTTGATTAAACCCGTGCTCAAGAATTCTCCTGCTTGCCAACAGCCCTAGCCCTTTGCGCCAATGCCGCTTCTCTCCCAAAAGAATTGCAAATTCCGCAGTACGGTTAATCAGCGAAATTTCTTGCAGGCTCACATTACCTATATGGCCATCCGTCGCATGACAAATGGCCCAAACCACACGATCTTCCTTGTTAATATCATCAAGATATTTCTTAAAATAGGCCTTTGTTTTAAAAAACTTTCCATGCGAATTATATCGGCAGACATCCTGATTTTCGAACCACTTCGGATAAGCACCATCCAAATCTTCTTCGGCAAGCGGCCGGACAAAATACTCATTATTAAGTTCATAAATCATTTCAGCCTCCCCATCTGAGCCCAGACTTTTTCAAAGGCTTTCACGATCAGGTCCACATCCGCATCCGTCAGCTCGTGCATGCACATTTCGTAACCAAGATAGTCAGACTCATTAAGTTTTTCGGCTACCGGGCAGATTCCTTTCCGATAGCTGACCTCGCGATGGCAGATATCCGAAGACCACGGAAATCCTTTTGAGCCGTATGCCATCTTCTGCTGGTACATGGGCAACAAATGGAGACATGCATACCCCGCGGCCAGACCCACGACGCCTTCCGCCTCCAGAGCCGCCAAAATTCTGGCTCGAGGCACGCCAAGCCGCTCCACATCCAACACCATGGGATACATATAATATGCGTGCGTACAGTCCGGCTTGACGATCGGCGGACGGAGTCCTGGCAGATTGGCCAGCCCCTGGGTCAAACGCTCGGCAGCCCGCTGACGACTGGCAACAAAGCCCTTGAGTTTCTTGAGTTGCTCCAAGCCGATGGCGCACTCGATTTCACCAAGACGAAAATTGTAGCCCACCATGTTGCGCAAATCGGTAACGCCTTTGTCGCCCACCACAGCCTCGGCATGATTGCGGATCAACCGCAAACGATCGGCAATATCGTCGTCATCGGTAACGAGAATACCACCTTCACCGGTATGGATATGCTTGTGATAGTTGAGGCTATAGCCACCCACATGGGCGAGAGTCCCCGTGACTCTGCCTTTATAATAGGTCCCTGGGGCTTGCGCGGTATCGGAGATGACCTTGAGTCCATGCCGCTCTGCAATAGCCATCAATATATCCATCTCGGCAGAATGCCCGAATATATCCACTACCATAATGGCCTTAGTATACGGCGTAATGTTCGCTTCCACCGAGACAGGATCCAGACAAAAGGTCTCTGGCTCGATATCAGCAAACACAGGGATTGCATTCCAGTGCAGGATAGCGGTGGCGGTGGCACACATGGTCCAAGGGCTGACGATTACCTCATCTCCCGGCTCGATACCGATAGCGCCGACAGCGGCAATCAGTCCGGAAGTCCATGAATTGACAGTGACGGCATGCTTGACACCGAAATAGGCTTCGCATTGTCGCTCAAATCCCTGCACCTTGGGGCCGCCATAGAAGTCCGGCTCCCAACAGCCGAGAAAACGCGACAGGACGCCACTTTCAATCACCTTCTTGGCGGCTTCGACCTCTTCTTGACCGATGGAGTTATAGCGCCGGAAAGGCTGGGTGATGGTTTTAGGCCCGCCCAAAATAGCTAAAGGTTCTATTGTGGTTTTCATCGCATCCCAATAATCGTTTGCATGGCTTCCGAGGTTGCAAGGGCTTGAGCCCCTGAGCACAGATGGCTGTTTCTGCCGCCAAGAGCCGCCGCCAATTGCTCTGCCACATGCCATTGATAGCGATCCATGCCCGAGGCAATGTTTTGCGGCTGCGCAGACAACACGGTATAATCAGCGAAATTCTGGTCCGGCTGAGCGGTTTGCCAGTGGATTATTTCCCCGCCTTGCTCGTAGCGAAGTCGGCCATTAGAAGCCAACATTTCAACTGTGTAATGGGAATAGGCTTCTTCCCATGCTGCCAGAAAGACTATGACTCCTTTTTTAAAAGTAACACGGACATCCGGTTCCGGGTCAATGCCATCCCATAGTCGGCCTGGGTCAAGCACCTCAGCACAAACCATAAATCCTAGCCAATATTCCAGCAAATTAAAAAAATGAGAGCCGTTGTGTAGAAAGCCCTTCGAGTACCAAGCCACCCCTTTGACCGGTGCAACAATTTCGCCGGAATCGATGCGCCGCTTGATCTCGATCCCGCCCGGGTCAGAGCGCCGCATATAATTCACGTACAGGTTGACCCCCCTTGCAGCACAGGTTTGCACCATGTCCCGGGCTTCTTGCAGATCATAGGAAAGTGGTTTTTCGCACAGTATTGCCTTTGGATGCGATTGCCCCAACACCCGTTGCAAGGTCTCGCCATGAAGATCGGTTGGGACTGCAATCACGACCAAATCCGGCTGATGGTGGCCAAGAGCGGCATCTATATCCATATAGGCTGAGCACTGATACTTCTGCTCAAAATTCTGCCGCCGCTGCGCTTCAGGATCAACCCCGGCAACCAGATGAAAACTGGGATGCTGGCTAAAGGCACGGGCATGTGAGTAAATATGCCCGGTCGGATCAAGATGCAGGTCATAGCCCATACCGATCTGCCCGAGTCCCACGATCATCACGCCAAAACTCATGTATCTCCCTTGCGTTGGACTGCCTGATTAATAGCAACCCAATCAGGATTGGCACGCAACAAACGGATCACATCCAGACAACTAAAATGGGGATTCTCAGCACCAAAATGCTCAATAATTTTTTTAAGTAGTTCATAATCGGCAGGTTCATCAAGAGTCAACCCAAGCTCAGGCCAATGTAATTCGGGTGGAGCCACTAAATGCACACGCGAAAAGAGTTCGGGGTGATTTCTAATATGCAGCGTCACATGTTCATGATCAAGCACATCGTCGGTTCTTTGGGCGGAACGGCGAAGTGTCTCCAGACGAAATACTTGCGTATCCATCCCGTCAGGATAACTGCGGATATGGGCATTGCTGACATAATCGGCATCGTTGGCCTTGAACATGCGAATGGTCTGCTCAACTATCTGAGGATCGATTATTGGACAATCACCAGTTATCTCAACAATAATATCTGCATGAGCAGACTCCCCGGCACCGATAACCCGCGCCATCACATCCTCTTCGCTGCCCCGAAAACAGTCAATCCCTTCTTTACGGGCAAAATCTTCAAGAATATCATCGGTGGCATTGCGCGTCGTAGCGAGAACAATGCCATCAAGCGAGGAGACAGCCCGCAGGCGATTCACCAAATGATGCAACATCGGCTTGCCGATTGCTGGCAACAACACTTTGCCCGGTAACCGCGAAGAAGTCATCCGGGCTTCAATTGTGGCAACTATTTTCATTTTCAATTACGTTTCATTGTCCATTTATTCAAAGGATAGTATCAATTCTAGCCCACAATGGCAGAAGTATGCAGCGAATTTTCTGTCGGTTTGCCTGCTGCCGATTTTGCGGAGATAAAAACTCTTCTTGGCACTCCTCGTCCGGATTTATTTCTGTAAGCTGAGATGAGGCCGTCCCTTTGTTACCGACCCGGCTTCCCCAAACATGTTTTTCCAACCATGTTTTTCCAAACATGCACGGCTGCCTTCTTTGGAGAAGCCGCGCCTCACAAGCTCGCCCAAAGTGCATATAATATCCGCCTGTTCGCAGAAAACCTCCTGCCGAATCGTGGCGCATCAATTCTCTCACGCGTCTTTACAGGTAGTTGCGCTATGTGTTTGCCATTTTTAGCCGCATAAAGAGCCAACTCTGTACCAATTGAATCGTAGGAGTCAAAGTGCCCCAACTCTTTGTAAATGTTTATCCGGTAAGCTTTCATCCCACAAAGAGGATCACTTATCCCCCATTTTTTAGCTGCCACCCAAGCAAAAATATATTCAGCCAGCCGTTGATGACGATCTCGAACACCAATGACCACGTCGGCCCCGTTGTCTAAGGCCTGGATGAACTCGTGCAAAATAGTCGGGTCATGTTGACCGTCGGCATCCATGGTAATCACATACTCGCAACCAAGCGCTTCAGCGTGGGAAAAACCAGAGTTAAGAGCCTGGTCGTATCCTCGGTTGGCAGGATGCCTAACTACCGAGGCACCAAGACTCGATGCCGCCTCACCTGTCTCATCACGAGACCCATCGTCGACAACGATGGGCACCCCATATGGGAGGACATTGGAGACAACCCAACCGATTGTCGCAGCCTCGTTGAGGGCGGGAATGACAATGCCTATTCGATGTCGTTCCATCCGAGGGAATCTCCCGCTTTCATCGACCGCCTTAATTGTTTTCCAATAATTTTCGTTAGTTCGTAAGGTGGCAAAGCATTTTCTGGACAAGGACGAAGTACGGTAAGACTTGACCGAGTCAAGGTTGATCCTTTCGGTGAATCTGCACTGAGCCGAATGGCTCGCCGCTGCAAAACTGAAGTTTCCACTTCATTGTCTTCTACTTTTTTAATACCAGTGCCCAGACTGTTTTCGAGTTCACGGGTCCGGGCAACCATCTCCCGCCAAGTTATAGGATCCATTGAAAAAGCATGATCCGGCCCTATCCTGCCGGGATCATCTGTAAAATGTTTCTCGATAATCCGTGCACCTAGAGAAACTGCCCCCAGAACCGTGGTATGCCCCAGAGTATGATCGCTCAAGCCCAGAACAATCTCCGGATACATTTCCCGGTAGACCCGTAGCACATTCAGTTGAATAAATTTAAAATTCTCTAGGCTTGCAGTGTAATTGGTATTGCACTGAAGCAAGGCCAATTGCGGATTAACCTGCAACGCCGCTTCAACTGCCCGTTGAACATCATCCATGGATGACGCCCCCGTGGCTAAAATGTAAGGCTTATTTTTCCCGGCAATGTACTCAATGAGTTCCACCCAGGTGATGTCCCCCGAGCCAATTTTGTATGCGGCTACATATGGGTCAACCGCATCCACCAGCTCGGGGGCATAAGGACTGGTAAAAAAAGTGATCCCTGCCGTGTCGCAGGCTTCCTTGAGGTAGGGTGTCCATCCGAGATCGACAGAAGCCTTTTGATAGACCTCAAATACGGACTCTTTCCATTGCGATTGATGCGACTGCTTCCCGCCTAGCGCCTTAAAGCCAAAATCACTGACGATTGTCTCTGCCTTGAAATGCTGAAATTTGGCAGCATCGGCACCGGCTTCTGCCGCAAGATGAATCAAGTCAAGCGCCCGCTGCAAATCGCCATCATGATTAGCAGCAATATCGGCGATAAAATAGGTAGGCTCATTGCCGCCAATCTTTCTGCCAGCAATGTTGAAACAATTATCCGATGTCGTCGCCATAGGCAGCTCTCATAGCTTGGATTTCTTCTTTTAAGGTTGGCAATTCAACGCTAAAAATATTTGCAAAGAGGGAGGAGTCCATGCACATATCTTTGGGGCGATAGGCGTTCAGCTTAGCCTTGCCTGATGTGCCCCTGGCCATATTCCGGATTGGCAAGCCCAAGGCCTCGGCAAGGGCGAAAGCAAAATCCGCTTTACTCATCCCATCTCTGGACCCAAGATTATAAATCCCTTGTTGCCGTTTCGCGATGACAATTTCCAGAAACTCACTCAGCCGCGCTAAGGACAGAGGGCTAAATCGCACATCCTCGAAAACAGTGATTGGCTCGCCCTTGGTTAACGCTTGGACCAACCAATCGCTGAGACTGGTTCTGCCAGAGCATTGGCTTTGACCAAAAAAATTAGTCCGCAAAACAGTACTCGAAGCCGTTGCCGCGGCCAACTCTCCGGCATATTTAGAAAATCCATAATAATTGGTCAGATTGATGTTGCTTTCCTTGTGTGGACCAAGGCCATCATACACTTGATCAGTCGACAACTGCACAAGGTGACATGCGTTAGCCTTTTTCTGTATCCATTTCGCCAGATTTTCAACAATCCGCACATTTTCCAGGTAGGCAAGTTGCGGGTTCCGCTCGCATTCATCAACATTTGTCAGCGCTGCAAGATTAACTATGACTTCCGGCGCCACTGCATCCAAAGCAGCACACACCTGATCTGCATCGGTGAGATCGGCACAAATCTCCACCTCGCCCTTTCGGGCATGACGCAACACCTCATGTCCCCGTGCTTGCAAGAAAGGAACGAGAGTGCTCCCTAGAAGGCCCAACGCTCCGGTGACTAGGACTCTACTCAACGCCATCGCCCCCTTTGCTTTTTAATTGTTGCTTCATTTTGAAGAAACTCAATTCAATCGTTTGAATCCAGCATGGCACACTGGACCTTCCAACAAATCTTCTACTAACCTTCCTTGTTCGCATTCCTTAATCAGGGCAAAAATGGGATCAAGCTCGGCAAAGTACTGGTCAACAATAGACTGGCTATGTTCGGTGCAGACATAAACAGCGTTCGCCGCAAGAAAACCGTTTTTAAGCATTTCCTGCGTGATGAGGGTTTTATATTTGATCATGTTCGGGACAGGCAAATTAAAGCCGATCATGGAGGGAAGCCCGCTGATTTGCATTGGAAGTTCATACTTGCTGGCAAGACGTTGCCAACGTTCACCAATAGCCTGTCCGGTCTGCGTGATCCGTTCCCATGACTTGTCCCGCGCCATTACTTCCAGGGTTTTAAGTGCGGCTGTGGGCCCAATGCGTTCCGTCCAGAAGGTGCTGCTAATGAAAGTGCTCTGCGCCGCTTCCATCACCGCACGTTTGCCGATAATAGCAGTTATGGCATAGCCGTTGCCGAGGGCCTTGCCGAACATGGCCATGTCGGGTTCTACCCCATACAGCTTGTGCAGACCGCCGAAGGTTTGACGAAAGCCGGAGGTACACTCGTCGAAGATCAAAACAATATCATTGTCGGTGGCAAGTTTGCGGACTTTTTCCAAAAATCCATCTTCAGGCCCGATATTGCGCGAAACCTCCATTTTTATCACGCCGATGTCATGAGTTCGCACGATATCTTCCAGCTCGGAAAAGTTATTGTACCGAAAAGGGAAGACACTGCCACGTAGTTCCTGTGGCACCCCCCTGGGCTCCAAACCGGGCAACAGATGACCAGCAAGATTCTGCTCATCCCCTAAATTTGCCGCCAGATACCAGTCGTGCCAACCATGATAGCCGCAAATAGCGACTTTATCCCGTCCAGCTGCGGCTCGAGCAATACGAATAGCAATTGCATTGGCTTCGCCTCCGGTACGGGCCAGGCGCACCATGTCAGCCCAAGGATGCAAATCAACCAACCGCTCGGCCAGGTAAACCTCTTCGGGACAGTTCAGCGTCGACATATTCCCGGCGGTGATGATCTGATGTACGGCCTCGTCTACTTCCGGGTGACCGTAGCCAAGAATATTGGTACCGATGCCCATGATGGACATATCGATATATTCGCCCCCATCCAAATCCCATACCCGACACCCCTTGGCCTTGCTGAAGTAAGCCGGCCACTGGTCAGGCAGAAACATCTCGGCCCGTTTGGAAAGAAGCATGTTCCCGCCGGGAATAACACGCTTGGCCCGCTTCCAGAGCTTCTGGCCGGTGCCCATACGGGCTCCTTCGTTTCGAAGAATGTGTTGGTTGACACTGAAAATATTTGGCTGTTGTTGTTGCAGAGTGAGAACTTCATTCCAAGTAAAATCGCTACGCGGATGAAAGTGTTTAAAGACTTTTTCAATCACGACAAAATCAGCGGGTTCATCCACTGTCCAACGCAAAGCGGCAAGGTCCACCCCGTGCTGCATGCAGGCCGTCTTGAACCGGCCGGATTCACGCAAGTAAGGCGTGACATGTTCGCGGTCAAAGGGGTTGCTCGTTTCCTGTGCCGCTTTTTCCAGCGCTTTAAAAGTAAAGACTTCGATGTCCAAACCATCCGGATAAGTGGGCGGGTTAGTATTGCTGAAATAATCAACCTTCGCGAACCTGAAGCGCTGAATGCATTCATCCACCAACCCGGGATCGACCAGTGGGCAGTCGCCGGTAATACGCACCACTATATCCGCATGATGCGACCGTGCTGCTTGCACATAACGGTCGAGGACATCGTTCTCGCTCCCATGTTCACAGGCGTACCCAAGCTTACAAACATGTTCCGACAAAGGCTGATTGCGCGCATCCACCGAGGTGGCGACAACGATTTGATCCACCTCGGTGGCTTTCGAAAGACGCGAAAGCAACAACTCGATCATGGGAACACCCCCAATCAGGTTCATTACCTTATTGGGCAGGCGGGTGGAACCCATACGGGCTTGAACGAGCGCAACAATTTTCATAAGCGGGACCAACGGGATGGGTTAACTAGGTCCTCTGCATCGCAATGCAGATCAGGCAGCTCAACGGCTGGCCTACTGCCGGCAAAACCAATAATTTGCTCCAGCTGGTTAATATTGTCTGCACCAACAACAACACGGTCAATCTCCGGAAATCCCAAAGGAAAAGCAAGACAAGCCTGAACAGGGGATACATCGTAGACCGAGAGCCACTTGAACCATCTTTCCCACAATTCACTCCATGGTGCAAACTTGGGCGGCATGGCTACTTTTGACATCAAAAGTAATCCTTGCAAAAAAACAGAACGGCTATGCACTTCCACGCCATCATTCTTCAAACGGGACAACCAGCCAGTTGTGTACAGACGACGATCAATAAGATTGAACGGAGCTTGGACCAGATCGAGACGAACATGTTTGGGGATCGTTTCTAACTCATGCGGCGAGTAGATGGAAATGCCCACCTTTTGCACCACCCCCTTGTCCTTCAAAGCCTGCAATGCCCGATAAAGTTTTTTTCCTATACCGCCAAGCAATTGATCCGAACGATGTAATAATAAACCATATACAGCACCCGCACCAAGCCGATCAAGGGAGGCAAGAACCTGTTCCTGGACCCAGTCACTTATATCCGTACAGTCTACTGGCACCGGCGGCAGTTTAGTCACGACCTTGAAATCTTGAACTCCAACTTCCCCCAAGCAGGTTTCACTCTCTCCATAGGCAATGGCGGTATCAAGGGTGTCAATGCCATTGGCTGCTGCCAGCTGCAGCATCTTTTTTGCCTCTGGTCGTGTTACCTGTCCAGTCTGATTGGCAATACCGTAATCTAGGCCGAATTGGACTGTACCGAGCGCAAGTTTCATGGTATCAGGAGTAATCACACTCAAATCTTGCCGATCTTCCCGCCGTGTTGCGCAATCCAGGCACGCAAGGCCTCAATGCTCATCCACTCGGTGTTGTTGTCCGAACGGTAGTTAAAATCCGGAGAAACCTTCTTTCCTCCGTTGATGCGCAATGGATCATCGCTCCATTGATGGATCGCCGGCAACACTTTGTAATGCGCTTCGTATTCGTAAGTGTGCAGGGCGTCCTCGGGACCAATCATCTGTTCGTGAAGCTTTTCGCCCGGGCGGATACCGACGATTTCATGGCGTGCCTCAGGCGCAATCGCACGGGCAACATCGGTCACCTTCATGGAGGGGATCTTCTTCACATAAATCTCGCCGCCGACCATGTCCTCAAAGGCATGCCAGACAAGGTCAACACCCTGCTCCAAAGTGATCATGAAACGGGTCATGCGTTCATCAGTAATAGGTAACACCCCCTTGTCCATGAGGGTCATAAAGAATGGAATCACCGAACCACGTGAGCCCATGACATTGCCATAGCGCACCACGGCAAAACGGGTATCGTCATTCCCAGAGTAAGAGTTGCCCGCGATGAACAGCTTGTCCGAAGTCAATTTGGTTGCGCCATACAGATTCGCGGGGCTGCTGGCCTTGTCCGTCGAAAGGGCCACCACACGCTTAACACCCTGATCGATACAGGCATCAATGAGATTCATGGCGCCGATCACATTGGTCTTGACGCATTCGAAAGGATTGTATTCCGCCGTTGGCACAATCTTGGTCGCAGCCGCGTGAACGACATAATCGATGCCGTTAAGCGCCCGCGCAAGACGATCCTTATCACGCACATCTCCGATGAAAAAACGCACCCGCTCGTCGTCACCATAAAGCTTGGCCATCTCCCACTGTTTCATCTCGTCGCGGGAAAAAATAACTAAACGACGCGGGTTGTATTGCGCCAACATCATGGGCACGAAGGTATGGCCGAAAGAACCGGTGCCTCCGGTGATGAGTATGGATTTGTCATTAAACATACAAGATACCTACAGGTTATGATTTTTCCTGGTGCTTTCCCAAAATCATTGAGGTTTCCCCTTCTTCCACTATCCTGCCCTTCTTCAAACGGAACAGGTAATCGCTGTGTTCAATGGTGGAAAGGCGATGAGCAACAATAATGATAGTTTTCTCTCCATGCATGGAACATACAGCGTCCATCACCCCACGTTCGGTTGCCGTATCAAGCGAACTGGTGGCCTCATCCAGCAGCAAAACCGGCGGATCGTGATACAGTGCCCGGGCAATGCCGATGCGCTGGCGCTGGCCACCAGAGAGACGAATCCCGCGCTCACCGACTACAGTCTCCAAGCCATCCGGCAGGGCGGCGACGAATTCTTCCAGTTGTGCAGCCCAAATGGCCCGTTGGACAGCCGCTTCATCAATTTGGTCGTTTGCTAAACCAAAAGCAACATTCCGGCGCAGAGTATCATCGGTTAAAAAGATGGCCTGAGGAACGTAGCCGATCTGACTCTGCCAGCCACGAAGATTTGTCTGGATGTCTTTGCCATCCACCTTGATCACGCCACTGTCAGGAGTCAACAGGCCAAGGATAATATCCACCAAAGTACTTTTCCCCGCGCCACTCCGGCCAATAAATCCGACCATGGAGCCCTTGGGAATCGAGAAACTGATCTCACACAAAGATGAAAATTCTGCTGATGGATAGCTAAAACCAACCCCCTCCAGGGTTAGCGAATGATTGAACGGGAGGACCTCCCCCCGCGGCGGAGAAGGAGGGGCATTCAACAGGCACAACTCCTGATGGAGAGTATTTATCACCGGGGATGCATAGCGCACATTCTGGAGAGAATTAAGCATTCGATTAATCGACGGCATTAAACGAAAAGCGGCGGCGGCAAACAGGCCGAGGACGGGCATCAGATTCAGCAACGGTTTGCCTTGGCGGATCATCACAAGCACCAAGACCGCCAGCCCGAATACAGCAAGAAATTCAAGCCAGAGGCGCGGCAATGCTTGCAACGCCGACTGCCGTCTACTGGCTTGAGCACTGCCGATATTGTGTAACTGATATTGCGCTAAAAAATCATCTTCGCGATCAAGGAGTTTCACATCTTTAACGCCGCCCAATCCTTGTTGCAAGTGCTGAATACTGAACCCATCATGGTACTGGCGCGCTTCACCCCATCTTAAGATACTGCGCCGGGTGAGAAGATGGAATCCTCCACCAGCCAGACCAAAGGTCATTACCACTATGAGGGTGCCAAAAGGCTCTACAATGAACAAAAGGGCCGTGACCCCAAGCATTACAAGACCTTCGGTTATCAGCAGTATTACCGATTGGGTTACGCTGGTGAACAGACACACCTCACCGGCGATATTACGAATCAATTGGGCTGAATTACGTTGCAAATGAAAAATATACGGCTGGCGCAAATAGCCAGCAAAAAGACGCAGGGAAAGACTGGCTTGTAGCCCGAACACAAAACTGGCCTGCCGCCAGACAAGAAAACTGAGACATGAAAACTTGACGGCATATGCTCCCAACATGACCAGCATAGCCGCAATGACCAACTGCTCATGGGTTGGGCTACCAAAACGATTCAGCCATACAGCTACTACAGGGTACCGGAGGACTAGGTCATTCTGCGTCATCAGCGCAAGGGCCGGGATCACAAGACCAATACCGAGCATCTCCAGCACCATGCCAATCAGCATCAAACACAGCAAAGAGATTGCTGAATGCCGCTCCTTGGAGGAAAGAGTTTGCCAGAGTTTTGAGACAATATTCATAATAAAAATTGCGCTATCATTCTGTATCAGCTGCCTATGACGTCAACAATCTGCTTTTGAACGGCAAAACTCAAATCCGGATGCATGGGCAGGCTCATCACCCGGTCTGCTACCTGACTGGCTACCGGAGTGCAATCCGTCGGCCCGCAAATATGCTGAAAAGCAGGTTGTTTATTGAGCGGCACAGGGTAATGCACCGCACTGGGAATACCCGCCTCCTTCAATCTGCTTTGCAACGCTTCTCTCTTATCTACAAAAACCGTATATTGGGCGAACATGCTGGTGCGATCCGGCCTCTGTTGCGCACGAATAATACCATACGCGTCCATTAGCGCATTGTAACGCTGGCCGATTTCGATACGGCGAGCAACCTCCCAATCAAACCGCTCCAACTTGGCAAGCACGATAGCGCATTGCAATGTATCCATCCGCCCCCCCACCCCAATCCGGGTATGCACATACCGTTTACTCTGGCCATGTACGCGAAGTTCACGACAGGCCTGGGCTGTGGCCTCATCGCTGGTAAAGATGGCTCCGCCGTCACCGTAACATCCCAGCGGTTTGCTTGGGAAAAAACTTGTACAACCAATGGTGGAGAGGTTACCGCTTTTTTTCTCCTTGTATGTGGCACCAAAACTCTGAGCACCGTCTTCAATGACCGGGAGGTTGCCGTGGCGGGAGGCAATGGCGTTGATTTCATCCAAGTCCGGCGGCTGTCCGTAGAGGCTCACGGGAATAATCGCCCGGGTTTTCGAGGTGATCTTTTCCTCAATTTTGCTGGCATCGATATTACAGGTGTCAGGTTCGATATCCACAAAAACCGGGGTGGCTCCCAGTAATACAATCACTTCGGCGGTGGAAACGAAAGTAAAGGGCGTAGTTATAACTTCATCGCCCGGACCGATACCCAGGGCCATAAGGCTTATAAGCAGGGCCTCTGTCCCTGAAGCCACGGTAATACAATGCCTAGCCCCTGTGTAAGCAGCCAGCTTTTCCTCCAGTTCTTTGACCTCCGGCCCCATGATATACTGGCCGTGCTCCAATACGATATCTATGCGCGCTTTGACCTGTTTCTCCAAAGCACGATATTGGCTCTTAAGGTCGATGAAGGCGATCTTTGCTTCAGACATTTTCAGCGTCCTCACAATAACAAACAGAACCTTGCAGATGATACCGCTCTCCGGTAACAGGACAAATAGCCTTTCCCTCTCCCTCTAGAGGAAGGTCGAGCCGTTCTCCATACCGGCTCATCCAACCGATTTGCCGGGCCGGATTGCCGACCATCAGCGCATGGGCCGGAACATCACGGGGAATCACGGCACCCGCACCTATAAAGGCATATTCGCCGATGGTAACCCCGCAAACAATCGTACAGTTGGCGCCGAGTGTGGCGCCCTGCTTGACCAAAGTAGGCCGTAGCTGGTCCATCTTGCGAAACTCCGCCCGCGGGTTAAAAACATTAGTGAAAACCATGGATGGCCCACAGAAAACGTAATCTTCCAAAATCACTCCCTCGTAGAGAGAGATGTTATTCTGAATCTTGCAACCCTTGCCTACCCTGCCCCGAGGACCGATCACCACGTTCTGGCCGATATTGCAGTTTTCGCCGATCGTCGTCCCCGCCAGGATATGTGAAAAATGCCAGACCTTGCTGCCGGTCCCGATTTCCACATCCTTATCAATTATTGCGGAAGGATGAATAAAAAAATTATCGTCCTTTCCCGGCCCACCGATTATTTGACTTTTGCCGGACTCAAGGGACTCCTGGCATCCGTTCAATACCTGAAGTACCCGCAACCCCTCATCTCCGCCCGTTCTGGCAGGCTTTCTGGTTCCAATGGAATCCAAAAAATGCTCGCACTCACATCGGAGCGGCTCTTCCTGAGTCACAGGAATTGCTTCTCCTTTAGCCTTGATCGCCATGGGCGAGTTGTTTCGCCATTCCACCTGATGGGGATAGAGGACGAGTTTTTGCTCCCAGGATGCAGTGTCGTCGAAAACCGCCATCTTCCGGTCTCCCACCACTACCAGTTTCTGCTCCTTAAAGGGATGGAGCCAAGAAACAAAAATATGCGCTTTTACTCCGCTGGCAAAAGTGAGCAGGGTTACGGTCACGTCGGCGATTTTCTGATGCAGATAATTACCGCCTTGGGCATGAACCGATTCGGGCATCTCCTCAAGAAGTCCGAGAATAACCGAAACATCATGGGGGGCAAAGGACCAGAGGACATTTTCCTCGCTGCGCAATTTGCCCATATTGAGACGGTTGGAATATATGTAACGGATACGGCCGAGTTCCCCCTGCTGGACAAGCTCTTTGAGCTTGAGCAAAGCGGGATGATACCAAAGGAGATGGCCGACCATGAGAATGCGTTTTTTCTCGCTAGCCAGATGAATCAACTCCTTGCCTTCGCTTTCTGAAAGGCAAAGCGGTTTTTCGACATAGACATCCTTGCCTGCAAGAATGGCTTCTCTAATCATCGTCCCATGGGTTTCCGCCGGCGTGGCAATGGCAACCCCGCTGATCTCCGAATCGTTCAGAGCCTCCGCATAGGACCCTGTCACTTTCACTTCCGGATAATCTTGGGTCATCCGCTCCTGAATGTGCGGACTGGGGTCAACGATCATACCAAGCGCCCCGAGCGCATGAAAATTTCTGACCAGATTTTTCCCCCAGTATCCGGCACCGATGACGACAATTTTATGATTGGAATAGATTGGTTGCATGGATTTCCTCAGGCTTTGATGATATTACCAGCCGGTTCCTGATAGACTCCGCGGGTATCGACGATCAAACGGGCATGCTCTTTGAGCATGCTGTAATCAAAAGCGGAATGATCTGTGGCAAGAAGAATAAGATCATAACGCTCAATACTCTCCGGCGTAAGCGCCACACTGGCAAGTTCGAACCGGTGCTCCCGCATTTTCGGAAAGACAGGGACGTGAGGATCGGAATAGTTAATTTCCGCTCCTTTCTCGCGCAAAATCTCCATCAACTCCACAGCCGGAGATTCGCGCATATCATCCACATTCTTTTTGTAGGCAATACCTAGGACCAATATTCGGCACCCTTTAAGAGCCCGACCACGATCGTTCAAGGCATCTATTATCTTACTTACAACCCACAAAGGCATACCCGTATTAACCTCTCCGGCAAGCTCAATAAACCGTGTGGCCACGCCATACTCTCGTGCTTTCCATGTAAGATAGAAAGGGTCGATGGGAATGCAATGACCGCCCAACCCCGGCCCGGGATAATAGGCTACAAAGCCAAACGGCTTGGTGGCAGCCGCACGGATGACCTCATGGATATCAATCCCCATCCGGTCACAGACAATCTTCATTTCATTTACCAGCCCGATATTAACTGCTCGATGAATATTCTCCAGCAGCTTGCACATTTCTGCGGCCTTGGTCGAAGTTACCGGCACCACCTTGTCAATGGCCTGGGTATACAAGGCAATCCCTGCTTGAAGGCAAGCGGTGGTCTGCCCCCCAATCACCTTGGGGATTGTTCGAGTATTAAAATTAGAGTTTCCAGGATCTTCTCGCTCAGGAGAATACACCAAAAAAATATCCTGGCCGACCTTAAAACCAGCCGCCTCGATCCGCGGTAGCAATTCCTCCTCCGTGGTGCCTGGATAGGTCGTACTCTCCAAGGCTATCACCTGCCCTTGCCGCAAATGGGGCACCAGCAAATCCATGGTCCCGATCACGAAGGAGATATCAGGTTCTCGATGTTTAGTCAGGGGAGTAGGCACACAAAGAATTAGAGCGTCAGCTTCTTGAGCACGGCTGAAGTCTGTGGTGGCTTCAAAGCCACTCCGGCAAGCAGCGGCAATTTTTTCGGGGGAAATATGTTCGATGTAGCTTTCCCCGGCATTGAGCTTCTCAACTTTAGCAAAGTCGATATCGATTCCGAGAACGCGAAAACCGGCGGCATTAAAGCGCAACATAAGGGGAAGTCCCACATACCCAAGGCCAATGATGCCGATCATCGCCTGTTGGCGGTTGAGCTTATCAATAAGAATATTTTTCATATGTTAATAATTTCCCTTTTTCAAAGCAGGCACACTCCCTTGGATAGAAGGGCAAGCCGCTACAGCGCCTGATCAAACCGGCGCCAACTCTTTTCAAAAGCAATCCCCCCATGCTTCGCAGGGAGCCAAGAGCTATCTCACGGCCTCCTCATTATGCTTTTGGACCGTCGATTCACCATCTGCTGCCTAGTGGCTTTATCTATGAATTCAACGATGAAGGCACTTACAATGCCAAGGATGAACCCAAGTATGATCCCTAGCGGAATGATCCTTTTTGGTCTTGGCTTTATCGGAGTAGCTGAGGTCGTTGGCGCAGAAATAAGGCTGGTATGATAAGTCACTCCTGAGTGGTGCATATTTCGGTCAAATTTTGTTGCAGATTGTTCCAGAGCAAACACATCTTTCACAAGATTACTTTTTTCCAAAACAAGAATAGTTGCCTGGGCGAGTTCTTTCTTCTTTGTCATCTCAACAATGAGGTGCGACAGCTCAGTTATCAGACTCTGGATAGTATCAATTCGCTGGAGCAAAGATGCGTATTCCCGCTGCGGGCTGGCTATTTCAATGTCATATCTGAGGTTATGCTCATGGAGCAGCTGATCAGTGATTTTCTGCAATTGCTGGTGCGCTTCTGCTTGGAGGGAACCTTGGGTTGTGATAGTGATAATGTTGCTCGCTTTGCCTTTCCCTGCTTCTATTTTTCCAATAAACGGGTGTTCCGCTTGCAAACGTTGTATTAATACCGCCGGATCTTCCAAATGACCCACCTGATATATCTGACCTACCTGGATCACGACCTTACTCTCATAGACTGGTTTTGTGAAAAATACAAAGGCGATCGCACACAACACCACGAGGACTAGTGTGCTGATAACTGTTTTCTTTCGTCTAGTCAGTACCTCCCAGAGTTCGACAAGATTGACTCCATCATCGTATCCGCAGGATGCCCTGTTTTGTGTGTTGTCGTTATCCATAGCCTGCCTCATAAAAAAATATTTCTCTGAGCCAAAAAGGTGCCACGCAATCGTAGGAAAATTTGATGGCAAAAATAAAGATAAAATTTCAACTGGTTCTCATACCGCTGGCTTTGCCTTTCCTGCCCAAAGGATTCACCATAAAACTGCCCGCGCTGACAGTTTCGCCAGCGCCTCTTATCACCTAACAGGCAACTTTTGAGTTATCTCCCGCCGAAGAACTCTTCCGCTTTGTCTTCTAGCTAGCCCTGTTCAGTCATGTTTTCCCCCTAACTTACGCGACTGCCTAAGTTGGGGAGACCACCTTTGCAAAAGCTCATGCTACCGCCATTCGGGTGAACACCTGTTCAACCGTTGCCCCGGTATACAGGACATTTTCAGCCGGTGTCAAACAAAAAAGGGTTCCGGAAAAATAGCGAGACAACCTTCACGCCTTATTGCCGTTGCACCCTATCCAGAGTAAGTGTAGCCTTCACCCGCCGGTTAAGAAAACTTAAAAGCACCACCACATTCTCCTGGCCGGAGAACGAATAAAACAGCCCCTGGGCAGAGGTATCATCATCAAGCTTCACCGTCACCGCGGCACCCGGCGTCAATCCTTTTTTCTGCAACTCCGCCAAAGGGACCGCTCCGCTCGCATCTTCCTTGGCCTGCAGGTCAGCGATGATCCAATCCGGCACCGATACATACTGGTCGCCAAAACAAATCGGCCCAAGCGCGCCGTGGGTGGAAGAAATCGCCACCCAATTCCGCTCTGCGGGGGCAAGATGCAGAAAGAGATAGCCAGAAAAAAAGGGCCTGAGCTTCTCCTCTGTCCGTCGGGCGTGCCGGACAATGGTAAGCATCATGGGCAGATAGACCACATACCCCTGCCGCTCGTAATGCAGTTTGGCCACTTGTTCTTTTTTGGGCTTGGTACGGATGGCGAACCACTCTCTCAAAGCGTCCTGGTTCATGCAATGCGGAGGGATACTGACATCAAAAGGCTGGTCCGGGTCGGACACAGCAGGGAATATCTCATCTTCTTCCTTACCTCACCTCAATACATCCTGCCGGATTTTTTTCCTGCAAAACTGGCGGAGAGGGTGGGATTCGAACCCACGGACCTGATCTCTCAGGTCAAACGATTTCGAGTCGTTCCCGATCGGCCACTCTGGCACCTCTCCGTTTCACGCAATTGTAATCGTTTAGCAACACCGCATCTGCTTTATCATCGGCCTGACCGCATACCATGTGTATAGCGGACTGGCCTCTTTCGTGCATCTGCAGCACTCCTAAACGATTACAATATCAAAGCTGCCGAAAATTTTGCGCCCTTGGTTACCGAATATCAAACAGAATATCTCTGTTGAATGCGCTTTTGTTTTTCAACTTTCGCCTTCAACCACCCGACCACCCCTTCTCTGCCTAAAGAAATCACGCAGCATGATGGAACTCTCTTCTGCCAACAAGCCACCTTCCACCGCCAAGAGATGATTGAGCCGAGTATCCCGCCCCACCTGAAAAAGAGAAACAACCCCGCCGGCTTTCGGGTCAAGCGCCCCGTATACCAAGCGGCTCACCCGGGCGTGCACCAAGGCACCGGCGCACATCACGCAGGGCTCGAGAGTAACATAGAGGGTTGTGTCAGGCAAT
>JAHJTI010000247.1 GCA_018829945.1 Pseudomonadota bacterium
CATGCTGCTGGGCATCGCCCAGGCCGCGCTGCTCTTCTCCCTCTCTTTTCGCGAACTGACCAACGGCCTTGATCTGCGAGATTTCCGACCGGAACACACGGAGTCCTTTCTGACCGCCCTGCACGGAACCTTGTTTGGCGCAGCTTTTACCGGACTGCTCGGCACTGCAGCCTCATGGCTGCGGGGTAATTCGGAGCACCACCATACGGAAAAACAGAATCCTTAATCTCACGCCTTCACGTCAACGATCCTGACGTTATCCAGTTGCGCCGCAGCCTCAATACCTATTTTCAATGATTCCAGCATGGAGGACTTGGCAACCCGGCAGGAAAAATGAACCGGCTCGTAACCGAGTTTCCCCAGCAGTTCCTCAAGCTCACCAAGCTGCGGGGCAAGATGTTCCCGCACCGCCTCTCGACTCACGACACATTCCCCCTGCAGAGTCTGGTCTTTGACCCGAATCTGGACCTGCATTTCCCCCAACCGGCTCATCTCCAGAAAAAAAGAAAGCGAATAGCCGCGCTCCTCGCCGGCTGGTCCCTGCTCCTCGTCGCGGTCCAGAACGAAAAGCCACTGCCCCGCCCCGGCTCCCATGGCGAAAACACAGGGAAACAGAAGAAACCCCGCCTGCTGTGCCGAAGCAGGCAGGCTGTTGAGTTCGCCCTGCAGATCCAGAAGCAGCCCGAGTTTCTGCAAGGCTGCAGCGCTCGATTTTCCAAGGATTCCACCTTTATCCTCGGCCAGAAAAACGATCAATTCGTGAAGTTTTTTCACCCCCGCCCCGGTCTGATCCGAGCCGCTATTTTCTGCCGCTATCCCGGTGCCCAGCATGGACAACAGGCGGATGATCCGACCGGGGTCTGCCTCCGGACCGATTGCCGCCTTGGCAAAATTCTGAAGAGGACCGGCCTGATCCGCCAAACTCTGTTCCGCATCCGCAAGAAAGGCCAGCCCGAGCAAAATACGCAGCCCCTTTCCCATGGCGCCGGGATCCGCATAGTGTTGACGTAAAAATTCCTGGGCAGCCCCTTTTTTATCGGCAACCCGCAGCCACAAAGGCTCTGTCTGCCGGACCTCAAGCCAAAGGGAGCTTCCCGGTTTGAGCGCAACCTCACTCCGGGCCTCGAAGGTCTGACCCCCGATGGCAACGAGTATTTTGCCGTCCGGGGTAAGGCCGGTCACCTCCCCTCGAACCAATTGCCCTTGCCCGAACAACAACGATGCGGGCACCCCCGGCTTGTTGTCGCCATCGCTGCGGCCTGAAACTGGTGGTTGTATTCCCTTGAGAAAAAAGGGATTCCCTCCGATTTTCATGAGCGTATTCGCCTTGCCTGTTTGATAATTGAGGCCTGCTGCAACATAAGATCATCGTTATCGGAATGGTCAAACCGACAACAGTATCCGCACCGGCTTCCGGCGAGGCTCCTCCGAGAAACTACACAGTACCGACAGAAATCTCAACGAAACACCCGCAGGACTTACTGGAGAGGCAACACCACCCGAACTTCCAAACCGCCGCCCGGACGGGGCTTAAGGGAAAAACTGCCGCCATGGGCGCGAACAATCCGCTCGACAAGAGTCAAACCCATGCCGGTCCCATAGGTTTTCGTGGTAAAAAACGGGTCCTTGGCCTTGTCCAGATAGGACTCAGGGATACCGGGCCCCGTGTCGATCACCGAGACAACAGCCTGCCCTTCGGCAGCACCCACGACAAGGGTTAACCTGCCCCCGTCACCCATGGCCTCCACCGCGTTCTTGAACAGATGCAGGAACATCTGGCGGATCTGGTGCATGTCCCCCTGGATAACCGGTCCCGGCTCGGTGCATTCCATTTCCCAGGTAATGCCGTGTTTCGACATGCTCGACTGGAGGAGGAGAGCGGTTTTCCTGATCAACACACACAGCGAAAGCTCCTCCTTATGGATCTCGCCCTGCTCCACAAAATCAAAAAGATCCTCGAGAGTGGATTCCACCCGCTCTGTTTCGTGGATAATGACATTCAGATATTTTGCCCATTCGCCATCGACATTTTTTTTGCTCAAAATCCGGGAGACCCCGCCGATGGAGGTGATAGGATTTCTGATGATATGGACCAGCTGAGCCGCCATGTGTCCCAATGCGGAATAGCGCTCCGCCTCGACCAGCAGATCCTTGCTCCGGTCAAGCTCTTGATTTGCCGCCTCAAGCTCAGCAACCTTGTGTTGCATCTCGCTGTACAGATGGCCCTGCTCAATGGCAAGACTGGCCTGACTGGCAAAAAGTTCCAGAGCGCCGACATGGCTGTCCTGAATGGCCCTCCGGGTTACATAGTTGTCGGCAATGATTACCCCGAAGGAGCGTCCCGGAGAGTAGAGCGGCACCACGACAAAGGAATCCTCGTCAAGGATATTGATGAGATCCCACGGCACTTCCAAGGAAGGGCCAGACTCCTCGTCCATTTCCCGACGCTCATGAATCATGGCGCCGTTGTTCCGTCTGCCACCGTTGCCGTTGCGCCGTTCCATGGCCACCGGCACTCCGCCGTTTTCCCGGGAAACCTTGAAGCTCCGCCGGCCGAGCACCGAACTGATCAGGATATTCTGCGTATCTTCCGCTGGAACCACCAAAGCCTTGGCAATATTGTTAACTGCGGCGTCCTGGGTTTTGCTGGTTTCCTTGAGATTGTCGACGATCTGCAAAAAATTGAGATCGCGTTTTTCGATCTCCCCCCAGACCCGTCCGGCCTCCTCCCGGGAACTCGGACCAATGGCCATCTTTCCCCGTAAAAATCGGCCATCCTCATCGAACATGGCCAGGAAAGCCCGATTAAAACCCAATCCTTCTCGCGAGGTGATCCCCACCAGAACAGCCCGCAGAATCTGGTCAAGCTCCACGGTGCTCAGATACACGGTATTCATCTTCACCGACAGCTGATGCAGAAGCTGGATCCTGAAATGGGCTTCTTCCAGTTCTTCGTGATATTTGCGGTTTTCAAAAACCAACCGTCTTTTTTCCAGGGCCTTGCGCGCCACGTGGAATATTTCTTCAAGCTGCACCGGCTTGGACAAGTAGTCCGTGGCACCCTTGCGCATGCAGTCCAAAACCACCCGCAGGTCGCTGACGCCGGTGAGCATGACCACGGCAATATCGGGGTACTGATTTACGATCTGGGGCAAGAGAGAAAGGCCATCGGTATCAGGGAGACCGATGTCAAGAAGGACCAGGGCCACATTCCGGGAAGCAAGCACCTGCACGAGGTCTGCCCCTGTGGCGCATTCCGCCACGGGCAAACCATGCTCTTCAAAATAGACCCGGAGCGGTTCGCGGATTGCCGCATCATCATCGACAATGGCGACGATTTCACCGTTTTGCAGGAGCTGTCCCAAGGAAATGGAAAC
>JAHJTI010000248.1 GCA_018829945.1 Pseudomonadota bacterium
CTCCACGGCCCTAAGGGCAGCCCGGTCGAGGATCTCCTGCCCCGAACTCCTGCTCACCACAAGCCGCTGCGCTTCTCCCGCCCCGGTGAGAAGAAAGCGCACCCCGACCTCTCCTTCCAACGCCCTTTTTCTGGCGATGAACGGATATTTTTTACAGCTCCCGATCCTCTCCCGTACCTGGCGCAGATACTGCGACAGGGTATGATCGTCAGTGCCGGGATTTGATGCCCCAGCCCCCCCCGGATGGTTTCCTGCAGCCGCCTGCCCGTTACCCCTTGCCTCTGTGGATTGCCCCCCGCCGCCTCCCCCCATTGTCGAGGGCCTCGTGATTTCCGAGGGCCGCGATTGCGCAAGGGATTGCGCCGTGGCCTCTGCCACCGATTCCGCTTTGGCTACTTTTGCCTCCGCCCTTTCTTCGCGCGCTCTGAGCGCCGGGTCCGGAGATTTTCGTTCCCGGGGTTGCGCGGTTTTTTTCTGCTCTCCCACCGCTGCAACCTGTCCGTACTCGACAAAAGACTCAGGTCCCAGCAGGATCACCTCGATGGCGCTTGCCCTTTTCGGGCTTGGAGCGGCGGCCAGCAAGTAAATAGCAGCCGCATGGAGCAGCAGGGAAATGCAAAAAAAGAGCGGGCCATGGCTTCCGTCGTTTGCAGACGGCATTCCGCTTTCCGGGTAAGCCGGACGGCGAACATCTCCGGACCACCACCGGGAAAGCGGGGAGAGAACCGAGACGGATGCCATTATCTCACGCAGAAACCGCATGATTGCTCCAATTGCCAACAGGGATTATGCCAAGGACACACCGCGCAAACGGTATCGCCCTGCTCCTCTTTTCCAGTAACACCATTTGAAATTTGGTAACACCGTAACGAGCGTCGCGTTCGGTTGCAAGAGAAATATTACAAAATATAAAAACGTAACACTTTTTTGTGTCACATAACTATTCGTTTTTACGCAGCAAAATTACTCTAGAAAATTATTGCCACTCCAGGCAGGAGGTCCCTGCCTGTTTTTTTTGCTTGCTCTTCGTTCGCCTCCCCATTACATTCCACCCTGTTTCAGGTGCTCTTAACCGAGCTTAATAGGGAACCCTGTGCGAATCAGGGACGGGCCCGCCGCTGTAACCGGGGACGAATTCCGCAGCATGTCACTGTCCGGCAAAGGATGGGAAGACGCGGAAGGAGGATGAACCGGGAGTCAGAAGACCTGCCTGAAAAAACATAGCAGACTGCCCCCGTGGACATGGGGCGACATGTATCTATCTTGGGAAAAATCAGGGATCCCCGGATCAATATTTTATTGGTCCGGGGATTTTTTTTGCCCGGACTCTCAGCCACAGTGCGGTCCACAAAGGAACGGCACCAAAAAAAGGAGGACGGGATATGCTCGCAGTTGATGGAAGTTTCTGTAGACTCACCGTGTTGTCAGCCAGAGACTGGGATGTTTTTCAGTTTGCCATGCGGCGCTGTTTGAAGTGGGGGACGGCATGAAAAAGCGAATATGCAGCGCCACTCTCCTGACCATTTTCTGGACTTCCCCTTGCTCTGCCGGGAAAACAGTAACGCTGGACGAGGTGGTGGTCACCGCGACCCGTACCCAGGCGACGGTTGACCAGATCGGCGGCAGTTCGGTCACCGTAATAACCGCGCAGGAGATTGAAACCAAACAGCAACTGACGGTCGAGGAAATTCTCAAGAGCGTGCCCGGCCTCACTGTTGTGGCCAACGGCGGACTGGGAACCAACACCTCGGTTTTCATCCGGGGCGCGGACGCGAAGAATACTCTGGTGCTGGTGGACGGCATCATGTTCAACGATCCCTCCGAAGCCAATCGCGGGGCAAACCTGGCAAACCTCACCACGGACAATATCGAACGCATCGAGATTGTTCGCGGCCCCATGAGTGTGTTGTACGGCAGCAACGCAACAGCCGGGGTGATCAATATCATCACAAAAAAAGGAAAGGGACGTCCCGGTTATTATCTGGGAGGCGAAGTCGGTTCCTATGGCACCTGGAAGAGTTATGGCGGGGCCAACGGCGCGGTGGAGCGATTCAACTATGCTCTGGACCTCTCCCGCACCGAAGCCCAGGGCTTCTCCACCGCCGACGACAAGAATGACCGCATTCCCCATGCAAACGGCGCCACCTCGGAGAAAGACGGTTGGCGCAACACCACTTTTTCCGGCAAGGCAGGCTATCTGCTGACGCCTGACTGTGATGTTTCCGCTTTTGTCCGCTCCATGAATTCACGAGTGGACCTCGACAGCTCGGTCAGTGGTTATCTGCAGGACAACAAGATCGGCAGCCCGAAAGACAAGTATATCGACAGCAAGGAATTGCTCTCGAAGTTCAATGTCCATAACCGGCTCATGAATGGGCAGCTCGATGCAAACCTGTACTATCAACACACCGACAAAGAACGAACTATCATCGATGATTATGGCCGCTCGCTGTATAACGGCGACAGCTCTGAAGTCGGCTGGCAAGGCAGCATGTCGCCATTCAAGGCGAACACCGTTACCCTTGGCCTTTCCTATTTTGCCGAACAGATGGATTCCTCCGGCGGTTTTACCGTTATCGACAAGCAAGCGGCAAATGTGACCAGTTCCTGGCTGCAAGACCAGATCTCCCTCGGTGAGAGCTTGAATGTAGTGGTGGGGGCACGCCTTGATGACCATGACCGGTTTGGCAGCGCAAAGACGTATCGGATTTCTCCTTCCTATCTGTTTGCGGCAACCGGCACCACGCTCAAGGCTGCCTATGGCACCGGTTTTCGCGCACCCTCTCTTTTTGAGCTGTACGCTCCGGGGTATGGCGATGCAACTCTGGAGGCGGAGAAAAGCAGGGGCTGGGATGCCGGGGTAGAGCAGGAACTGCTTGGCGAAAGGCTGACTGTCGGTATCACCTATTTTCAAACAAGGTTTGCTAATCTGATTCAATTTGACACAACCACCTGGAAATATAGCCAAGCCACGGGAGAAAGCACTACCCGGGGGGTGGAATCCTTTGCCCGCTTCAGCCCCTCGGCCGTGCTTGACGTGACGCTGGCCTATACCTATACGGACACCGAGGATGCCAGGGGAGTTCGCCTGACGCGTCGGCCGCTGAGCAAAGCGTCTCTTGCCACCGCCTATCGTTTTTCCGAAAAATTACGCACCAATGCGGAGCTGATTTGGGTCGGCGAGCGGGACGAAAATACCACGGCCAAGGATCAGGACGGCAATCGGGTTTACACCCTGGCCCCGTACACCGTGGTCAACCTGACCGGCAGCTATGCGCTGACCAGCACCCTTGAGGTGTATGGGCGCATCGACAACCTCTTTAACGAGCAATACGAAGAGGCGTGGAGCTATGCCACCCCTGGGCTTTCTTGCTACGGCGGGCTGAAGTATCATTTTTGAACGAAAATGGCGCACGGCAGCGTTCCGCAGGGAGCGCTGCCAGCCCTGGAGGAGTCGAACATGAAGCGGATGATCCTGATTTTTTTTCTGCTGAGCCTCATGCTGAGCGCGGCAACCGTCGCCGCCGCGGAAGTGCAGGCGGACCGGCACACTGCGATGGCGGCCGGAGCGCAGCGCATCGTTTCCCTGGGCCCGCTCAACACCGAAAACCTCTATCTGCTTGGAGCCGGGGACCGTCTTGTCGGGGACACAAGTTACTGCGTCCGGCCTGAAGCGGCAAAGCATAAACCAAAGATCGGCTCGGTCATGCAGGTTTCCATCGAAAAAATCATCAGCCTGCACCCCGACTTGGTGCTGGCCACCGCTTTGACCCGTCCGGAGCAGATAAACCAGTTGGAAAAAATGGGGGTACGGATTGTCCGGTTCAGGCAGCCGGCATCGTTTGCAGAAATCTGCGAACAGTTTATCGAACTTGGCAAATTGCTGGGGTTGGAAGAACGGGCACGGCAGATCGTCGGCCAGGCGCGGGAAGAGGTTGTCGCTCTCCAGCGAAAAATCGAGCCTCTCCCGAAAAAAAAGGTCTTCCTCCAGGTGGGGAGCAGGCCGCTCTTTGCCTCGGTCACCAGCTCCTTTACCCATGACTTCATCGCCCTGGGTGGCGGTCTCAATATTGCCGGCGACCAACGCACCGGCACGATGAAGGTAGAAAAGGTCATCGCCGAAAATCCCGAGGTCATCATCATTGCCATCATGGGCTCGGAAACAGGCATTGCCGCGGAGGAGAAAAAAAACTGGCAGCAGATGTACGTGCTCAAGGCCGCGCAAACGGGGAGGATACATACCATTGATCCAGACCTGGCCTGTAGCCCATCGCCGGCAACCTTTGTGCAGACGCTTCGGATCATCGCCACCTTGATCCATCCGGAAATTGATGGGCAGAAGGCTTACTGACGCTCCGTGGCCCCCCGCAGCACAACAAGTCACGCTACAGCCCGCTTTGAGTATGAAGATGCCCGGCAACCTTCGGGCTTTTTTCTTGACAATAACCTGCTTATGATTATATATGAGTATATGCTCAGATATAAGAAAAAAGAAAAATCCGCTCCCGCCGAACTGTGCCAATGCCGCATCATTCATGCGGAAAAGGTGCAGCGTGCCAAGGACGCTCTCCTCCCCAGTGGAGAAAGTGACCGACTCGCCGATTTCTTCAAGGCCTTTGCCGACCCCACCCGCCTGAAAATTCTCTGGGCTTTAACCGAAGAAGAGATGTGCGTCTGCGATCTGGCCGCCTTTCTCGGAATCAGCGAATCAGCGGTGAGCCATCAGTTGCGCATGCTCCGGCAGATGGCCCTGGTGGCCAACCGGCGGGAAGGGCCCGTGCTGTATTACCGGCTCAACGATGACCATGTGAATCAACTTGTCCGGGTGGCTCTGGACCATATCAGGGAGTAATGTCACCCCGGCCGATGCCGGGGCCCAGCACGCCTGTGACTTTTCGAAAACACTGGATTCCCTAAAATATGGGGTCCCATCAACCATACAAAGGTAACTTCATGCACCTTTTCTTCAACATATTCATCGAATCCTGGCAGCTCCTTCTGGACGCCGGAGTCTACATCCTCTTCGGCATCCTCATCGGCGGGTTGCTCAAGGTTTTTCTCTCGCCCGCCTACGTTGCCCGTCATCTGGGCAAGGGCCGTTACAGTTCCGTACTCAAAGCGGCCCTGTTCGGGATTCCCCTGCCCTTATGTTCCTGCGGTGTTCTGCCTGCGGCGGCGGCCCTGAAAAGACAGGGGGCCAACAACGGCGCCACCACCGCTTTTCTCATCTCCACTCCGGAGTCGGGCGTTGATTCCATCAGCGTCAGCTATGCCCTGCTCGACCCGATCATGACCGTGGCCCGCCCTCTGGCCGCATTCGTCTCCGCCATTCTTGCCGGATTTACTGAAAACACCTTCAACCCGCCTCGTCCACAACTCGCCATGGCTGCGGATCTTTCCTGCGCGGTGGATGGCTGTTGCGACGGAGCAGACTGTCCGCCTGAGGAACACGCCAGTCACCACACCTTTTATGAAAAGATCCGGGCTGGAATGCGTTATGCCTTTGGCGAACTCTGGGGAGAACTGGCTGGCTGGTTCTTTATCGGTCTGCTGCTGGCCGGGGTGATCTCCGCCGTGGTGCCGGATGATCTGATCACCACCTATCTTGGCGGAGGCTTTGCTGCCATGCTCCTGATGCTGGCCTTCGGCATCCCCCTCTATATCTGCGCCACCGCCTCCACCCCCATTGCCGCGGCCATGATCCTCAAGGGGGTCAGCCCCGGCGCGGCCCTGGTTTTTCTGCTGGTCGGCCCGGCCACCAACATGGCCACCCTTTCAGTGCTGGTCGGGTTGCTGGGCCGCCGCGCCACGGCAGTTTACCTGAGCTGCATCGCCATAACCGCCGTGCTCTTCGGTCTGGCCCTTGACGGATTATATATGTCTTTGGGCATCTCGGCCAAAGCCGTGGTCGGTCAGGCCGGTGAGCTTATGCCCTATCCGGTGCAACTGACTGCGGCCCTGGTGGTTCTCGCCCTGTCGGTCAAGCCGATGGGTTCGATAATGCGGCGCTGGTTTGACAGGAGAGCTGAGGGGTCTGGAAATGGCTGCGGGTGTGATGGTGACTGCGGAAACAAATGAAACACGTTGAGGATATTAAAATATCTTATGTGTGGTTCGACAGGCTCACCCCGAACGGAAAATGTCTATGAATCATGGCAACTACCGTTCACCCTGAGTCCTTCGACCAAGCGCAGGAGAGCCCTGTTGCAGGGTGTTTTGGGAACGCCATAAAGCGCTCCGTTGATCCTCACTTAAAAATCAGCAATGCATCCTCTTCACCGGGCACCCCGTCAATGGGCAGGATGATGGTAAAAAGCGTCCCTTTACCGCGGGTGCTCATGACCGTGATGTCCCCGCCGTGCCGTTTGACAATGCCGTAGCTCACGGACAATCCCAAACCGGTTCCTTCCACCGCAGATTTGGTTGAAAAAAACGGCTCGAAGATCAAACTCATGTCCTTTACCCGGATGCCCTTACCGGTATCCCGGATAAGAATCCTGACATTGTCCTTGACGACTTCGGTGGTGATGGCAATGGTCCCCCCGGTTTCCGGGATGGCTTCTTCGGCATTGCCGATCACGTTGAGGAGCACCTGTTTGATCTGGTCTGGCACAGCCTGAATATTAGGCAGATCCGGGGCAAAATGCCGCTCCACCTCGATCCGCTTGTCGCTGAGTTTCTTTTTGCCAAGCAGCAGCAGCTCCTCGATGATCCGGTGCAAATCCACCGAGGCGACCTTGCCGGTGGTGGGACGATTAAAATCCTGCAGGGTGCTGATCAGATCCTTGACCCGGACGCATTCGCCAATGGCCACATCCAGCATCTCGGCATCGCTTTTCTCAAGCTTCACATACTTGCGCAAACCCTGCAAAAAATTACGGATGCCGATGATCGGATTGCCGAATTCATGGGCGATGGAGGCGGCCAGCTTACCCACCGCGCTGAATTTTTCCGCGTGCAGCAACTGCTCGTAGGTGCGGCTCAGCTGATTGGTTCGTTCTTCGACCCGGGCTTCCAGCGCGTCGTTCATCTGCCGGACTTCCGCTTCCATGCGCTTGCGGTCCGTGACGTCCTGCAAGGTTTCAATGGCGCCGATGATGTCCCCGGACAGATTCTTGATCGGCGCGGCCGTAAAGAAAAGCCACTTGCTCACATGGCCGAAATCAAAAAAATCCTCCACCTCGTAGGCCCCTTTCACCAGGGACGAAGGCCGGTATTTGCCGAAATAAAATTTGGCGACATGCGACTCTTTGGCAGCATCGAGCACCAGATCTGCCAAGGTTGGCCGCTGGTACAGATAAAAGGCCTTCCAATGATACTGGGTGCCCACCATCTCGCTGGTCGGCAAACCGGTCATGACGGCGCAAGCCTTGTTCCAGTGGGTGATGGTATGATTTTCATCAATAACAAAGGTAGGAATGGAACTGGCCTGCAGAATCTGGGACAACCGCTCCCCACTTTCCAGAAGATCTTCCTCGGCCTGCTGCCGCTCGATGATCTCCTGGGCCAGGATCGCGTTGTATTCCTGGTAGCTGCTGGTCCGGGCGGTGATCTGCTTTTCCAGGGTGTCATAGGCCTGGCGCAATCCGGCCTCCCGTTTTCGTTCCACGGTGACATCCCGGATCACTTCGGAAAATCCGGCCAATCTGCCATTATGGTACACTGGGCTGAATGAACGCTCAAAGGTGCATACCCCGCCCTCCGGGCAGGTACGGCTGAAATCCACGCTGAACTTCTTGCCGGAAAGAGCCCGCTGATACAAATCGCTGGCCCAGGCCCGCTGACTGGTAGGCAGGACATACTGGTGCCGCGAACCCGGGGCGACCGTCAGGTTGAAAGCCTCTTTCAGCAAACGGACATAGGCGGGATTGAGATAGACAAAACGCGCCTCGGTATCGAGCAGGGCCATGCCTTCCGGCCTGCTTTCCAAAAGCGCGTTTGCGTCAAGAACCGTTTGGGGGATCAGAGAACCTGCCATGACCGTACTGTACCGAAAAAGATAAAAGTTGGGAGAAAAAGCGTCTGTGAGCTACCGTAAAGCAGATACAGCAAGTTTTCCATTAAAAAAGAACCGGCACCAGGACCAATCCCTGATTTACATCAACCCCGGGAATTGGTATTAGTACGTAATATGGCAGAAAAAAGCGCGTCCCTATGAGATATAGCCTGCAACATCGCTACATCGCCTCAGTGCTGGCTCTGATGCTTGGTGCCGTCTTGACGTTGGGCGGGGTGTTTTTCATAACCCAGCGCTCGGTGACGCGTTCCATCACCCACCTGAGCATCGATACCATGCGGGAAGTCATGCTCGATCAGGCTAAGCATCGCGGCGCAATCATGGCCAATCTGCTTGCCAATAATCTCGCAGCCCCTCTCTCCCTTGCCGACATTCCGTCGATCCATCTCATTGCAGTATCCGCTCTGGAACAACAAGATGTGCAATATTTCCACGTCTATAATTCCCAAGGCGAACTTCTTGAGGATGGTGGAGGCAATGCCCCCAACCCGGATAAGCGATTTGCTCCTCCCCCTGCCTCAGAACACGCATCGGCGGCGGACATTCCCCTGGTGGATATCAACAACGACAGCATGGATGTGTTCATGCCCATTTACGCCGACAACATCTATCTCGGCGGAGTCCGGGTCGGGTTTTCCCTGAAAACCGTCAACCGGGAACTGGAGGAGCGGATTGCCACCTTTCACGACCTGGGACACCAAAAACGCGATGAATCCCTGACCATGCTCACCTTTTTCTCCGCCTGTTTTATCATCGTCGGAGTCATTCTCGCCTATTTTTTTGCAAAATACATGAGCAACCCGGTCCTGGAACTGGCCCACTACGCCAAGCGGATCGGCCAGGGCGATTTCGGCTTCCGTTTTTCCTTGAACCGCAGGGATGAGCTGGGCTTGCTATCACGGACCATGAACGAAATGGCCCTGCAGATCAACGAAAAGAACAAGGCCTTGCTCGACGCCCATACCATGCTGGAAAAAAGAGTGGTGGACCGCACACGAGAACTCATGCTAGCCAAGAACAAAGCTGAAGCGGCCAACCGGGCCAAATCCAACTTTCTCGCGAACATGAGTCATGAAATCCGCACTCCGATGAACGGGGTGATCGGCATGACCCAGCTTGCCCTGATGGCTTCCCCGCGCCCGGAACAACGCGAATACCTGGAGCTTATCGAGAAATCATCCTACAGGCTCCTGAACGTGGTCAACGACATCCTGGATTTCTCGAAAATCGAGGCCGACAAACTCAACCTGACAGTGCAACGCTTTGATCTGCGGGACACCATTGCCACGACAATCCGGGAATTCTCATTCAAAGCCCAGGAAAAAGGCCTGGAACTTGACTGGCACGTTCAGGACGAAGTCCCGGACGCTTTTATGGGGGATGCAGGCAGGTTAAGCCAGATACTCATCAACCTCATCGGCAACGCCATCAAGTTTACCCCGTCCGGGCGAATTTCGGTGGGGGTTAGAAAAGAATACGCCGAACTCGATGAGTTCATCGCCCATTTTACAATTACCGACACCGGAATCGGCATCTCCCCGGAACATCAAACCTCTGTCTTCGAGGCATTTTCCCAGGCAGATGAATCCCACAGCCGCCCATATGAGGGAACCGGCCTGGGACTTGCCATCTGCGCCAAGCTCGTAGCTCTGATGAACGGCCGGATCTGGGTGGAAAGCGACGAAGGAAAAGGCTCGGTGTTTCACTTCACCGCCCTGTTTAAAAAAGCGCCGCAGGAAAATTCAGAACAGAAGAAAAACGCTGCACACGGGCAACGTGACGAAGCCGGCCAAAAGCAATCCGGCCCGCAGCTTGAGATTCTTCTGGCCGAAGACAATCTGGTCAATCAGAAAGTCGCCCAAAAAATGCTGGAACGCTCCGGCCATCGGGTAACCATTGCGGTCAACGGCCAGGAGGCTGTCGCTGCCTTTGGCAGGCAGCCCTTTGATCTGGTGCTGATGGATATTCAGATGCCGATAATGGACGGATTTGAAGCGACCCAGGCAATCCGGGATCTGGAAAAGGACTCGGGCAAACATACGCCCATCATCGCCCTCACCGCCCACGCCATTACCGGATACCGGGAAAAATGTCTGGAGCGGGGGCTGGACGACTATCTTTCCAAACCGATGAAAATCGCCGATCTCAACGCAAAAATCGCTGACCATCTTCCGCAGAAAATGAGCAACCCTACGGAAACAGCCTGATTTTAACGATCAACACCCCCGTTTTTATTCAAATCCTTTTGCTTCCAGAGCATGTAAATCGCCGGATAGATAAGCAGCTCAAGGATGGTTGAGGTACCGATCCCTCCCACCATGGGGGCGGCGATCCTTTTCATCACATCGGCTCCGGTGCCTGTGCTGAACATGATGGGGACCAGACCGAGAAGGGTGGTGCCCACCAGCATGAGTTTGGGACGAATTCTCTTAACCGCCCCGTAGATAACTGCTTCTTTCAGATCAGCAACCGTCTGCAATTTCCCCTCTTTTTTCCATTTTTCACAGGCAAGATCAAGATACAGGAGCATGACCACCCCGGTTTCCGCATCGATCCCGGCCAGGGCGATGATCCCCACCCAGACCGCAATGCTCATATTGTAGCCAAGAACGTACAAAAGCCAGAAAGAGCCCACCAGTGAAAAGGGCACGGCAAGCAGGACAAACGCGGTCTTGGCCACGGACTTGGTGTTTAAGAAAATGAGCACGAAGATGGCCAGCAGGGTGAGCGGAATAACCAGCTTCAACCGCTCGTGAGTTTTCACCAGATGCTCATATTCTCCGCTCCATTCCAGACGATAGCCCTCGGGAATATTAAGCGAGGAAACCCGCTCCCTGGCTTCGTCCACGAAGCCGCCCACATCCCTGCCGGAGAAATCGATGTACACATACGAGGCCAGCAGACCTGCCTCGCTCTTGATCATGGGCGGTCCCTTGACGATCTTGATGTCGGCCAACGCGCCAAGGGGAACCTGAAGCAGATCGCCCGTGGGTGGAGGTGCCGGCAATGCCGGGGTCATGTCGCTTACCATCGGCGCACCCATGGCTGCAGGCACCGGCACCAGCACCCGCTTCAACTGCTCGATATCCCCCCGCAATTCCCGTGCATAACGGACATTCACCGGATAACGCTCCCTGCCTTCGACAGTCACGGTGAGATTCATCCCGCCGATTGCCGACTGAATAACCTCCTGCACATCGTCAACAGAGAGTCCGTAGCGGGCCGTTTCTTCTCGGTTGATTGTAAAATCGAGAAAATACCCGGTGGTCACCCGCTCCGCGTAGACACTCCGGAGCCCGGTCATGCCGTTGAGTTTGCTCTCGATGGCGGTTCCCAGTTTCTCAAGCTCTTCAAGGCGCGGCCCCATGACCTTGATCCCCACCGGCGTCCTGATGCCGGTGGCAAGCATGTCGATCCTGGCCTTGATCGGCATGGTAAAGGAGTTTGCCACCCCCGGAAGGGAAAGGGCGTCATTCATCTCGTTTTTCAATATTTCCACCGTCATCCCCGGCCGCCATTCCGATTCGGGCTTGAGATTGATCACGGTTTCAAACATCTCCATGGGGGCCGGATCCGTGGCGGTTTCCGCCCTGCCGGCCTTGCCGAAGACCTGGGCCACCTCCGGGATTTCCTTTAAAATCTTGTCCTGGATTTGCAGGAGCCTTGAAACCTCGGAAATGGATGCTCCCGGAGAAGTGACCGGCATATAAAAGAGCGCGCCCTCGTACAACGGAGGCATAAACTCGGTGCCAAGCTTGAGAAAGGGATATACGCTCACAGCCATGACGATGAGCGCACCAACGATCACCATCTTTTTAAAACGAAGAGCAAACAGCACGACGGGCTCATACACCATGTGCAGAAAGATGCTGATGGGATTTTTATCCTCAGGCAGAATCTTGCCCCGGATGAAAAGGGTCATCAGAACCGGAGTCAGGGTAATGGCAAGAAAGGCCGAGAAAAGCATGGCGAATGTCTTGGTGTAGGCCAGGGGCTTGAACAACCTTCCGGCCTGGGCCTGCAGGGTGAAAACCGGCAAAAAGGCCACGGTGATCACCAGCAGGGAAAAAAACAGGGAAGGCCCAACCTCCTTGGCCGCCTCGATAATTACCTCGATGCGACTGCCGGGTCTGCCTGCGTCTTCCCATTCTTCCAGTTTTTTATGGGCATTCTCCACCATGATGATCGAAGCATCCACCATAGCCCCGATGGCGATGGCAATACCGCTCAAGCTCATGATGTTTGCCGTCACCCCCAGATAGTACATGCAGATAAACGAAACGATGATCGCCACCGGCAGGGTAAAGATAACCACCAGAGCGCTGGGAAGATGGAACAGAAAGA
Organism: Pseudomonadota bacterium; assembly: GCA_018829945.1. GTDB lineage: Bacteria > Desulfobacterota > Desulfobulbia > Desulfobulbales > Desulfurivibrionaceae > Thiovibrio. The sequence continues at coordinate 12,362 of JAHJTI010000248.1, forward strand.
CCAGGCAGACCACGCTCACTGCCAGGGAAATCTTGATCAGTTCTTCGGTCAGGGTATCGATAGCCCGCAGGATGAGGTCGGACCGATCATAGGTGGTGACGATCTTCACCCCTTCTGGCAGGCTGGGTTCGACATTCTCGCGGATCTTTTCCTTGACCCGGTCAATGACCTTGAGAACATTTTCACCAAAGCGGACCACCACGATCCCACCGGCAACTTCTCCTTTTCCGTCAAGTTCGGCAAGGCCTCGCCTGATCTCCGGGCCAAGCTGGATGGAGGCGACATCCTTGAGAAAAACCGGGGTTCCCCTGTTGTTGCCGCCCACCACAATTTTTTCGAGATCCTCAAGCCCCTTAAGATATCCTCGGCCCCGGACCATGTACTCGACCCCGGAGAACTCCAGCACCCTCCCTTCAACATCCTTGTTGCTCTTACGTATAGCCTCCATGACAGAGGTGATGGGAAGGTTGTAGGCCTGGAGCCGGTTGGGATCAATGCTGACCTGATACTGGCGAACGAAGCCGCCGATGCTGGCGACCTGGGAAACACCGGGCACGCTTTCAAGGGCAAGCTTGATGTTCCAATCCTGAATGGAACGCAGTTCTGCGAGATTGTGCTGCCCTGTTTCATCTACCAGGGCATAGGAAAAACCCCAGCCAACGCTGGTGGCGTCCGGGCCCAGTACGGGATTCACCCCACCGGGAAGCTTGTCCTGGACCGCCTGGAGGTATTCCAGCACCCGGCTTCTTGCCCAGTAGATATCGGTCCCTTCCTCAAAAATGGCGTAAACAAAGGATGCGCCCAGAAAAGAAAATCCGCGCACCACTTGCACCTTTGGCGCGGCAAGCAGGGTCGAGGTGATCGGATAGGTGATCTGGTCCTCAATGAGATCGGGGCTTCGCCCTTCCCATTCGGTGAAAATGATGACCTGAGTGTCGCTCAGATCCGGAATCGCATCAAGCGGCGTGTTGCGAATGGCCCATATTCCCCAGCCGACCAAGGAAAATACCAGCAGGAAAACAAAGAACCGGTTGCGAGCGCTATAATCAATGATGCGAGCGATCATTACTTCACCACTCCCTTGAGACGCGCTTCGGAATCGATAAGGAAGGTGGCGGCCGAGGCCACTTTTTCCCCTGCCTTCAGACCGGAAAGTATCTCCGACATACCCTCGCCCTTGACGCCCAGTTTGACCTCGCGGGGTTCAAAGTAGCCATCGCCCTTGTCCACGTAAACGAGTTGGCGGGATCCGGTGTTGATCACTGCGGAGTCGGGCACGACAAGCCTGCTACCAAGGCCGATCTTGATTTCCACATTGGCGAACATCTGGGGTTTCAGATCTCCGGCGCGATTATCCAGAGTAAAACGGATCTTGGCCGTTCTGGTTTCTCCGGCAAGAATCGGGGACACATACTCGATGGCTGCAGAAAACACCTTGCCTGGCATTGAAGCCACTGTGATCTCCGCTTTCTGCCCGGTTCGTATCGAAGCAAGCTCATGCTCGTAGATATCGGACACCACCCAGACCGTGGAGGTATCCACCAGATCGAACAGCTTTTCACCAGGCTGAACCTTCATGCCTTGCAAAGCGGATTTCTGCACCACATATCCGCTCACCGGACTGAAAATTGCCAGAGTACGCAGGGGTGAACCGGTCTGCTCAATTTTTCGAATCTGTGCCTCGGTGATATCCCAGAATCTCAAGCGCTGACGAGCGGCCTGACGCAGGTGTTCCGCATCCTGCGCCAGCATCCGGTTCATGACAGAGTTTTCCTCGACTCCACCGGGGGAGCTGCCCTGTTGCGACCACTTCAGGATATTGAGGTATTCCTGCTGGGAGGCAACCAGTTCCGGACTGTAGATCTCAGCGAGGGTTTCGCCTTTTTTCACATATCTGCCCGTATAGTTGACCGGTAACCGCTCGATCCATCCCTCAATCTTGGTGTTGACCGTGGCGATCCTTCTTTCGTCATACTCAACCCGGCCGACGGTTCTGATGTTTTTATTGAGGGTTTTCTCGACAACAACGGCGGTTTTCACCCCAATAACGCGTTGCCCTTCTTCGGGGATCTCGACGGTGAGCGGCTCTTCCTCGGTCACTGATGCAGTGTGCGCATTATCAAGGGAGGACTGCTCGGCGGAAGAGGCGCTATCGCCGCCGGTTTCCGGTTCTGCCGGAAGAACCTGCTGTTCCTGATTTTCCGTCACAACTTGCTCGATCGGCTCTGGCGGCTTTTCACGAAAAAATCCTCCCTTGCCGGACAAGCCGATAATCAGAGCTGCCCCGACAAAAAGAAAGAGAACCACCATTATCATACTGTTCTTCTTGTTCATTGCCGCTCATCCTCCATGGGAGATTCGGAAACCCCGGTTAAGGCATCAAGCCTGGCCATTGCCTTTTCTCGCTCAACCAGTTGCCCCCAATAGGAGGTCTCGATATCGGTAATCGTTTTAATCCGGGAGATCACGGTCAGGGCATCTGTTTTGCCTGTGCCGTAGGACGCCAAAGCAGCCTGAAAATCCTGATGGATCTTCTGGTTGAGTCCCTGCCGGTAGAGGTCCATCAGCCGTTCCGAAGTCTGGAGCAAGGCATGATTTTCACGGATGGCGGATGCAAGCCGCAAACGGACTGTCTGCAGTTCATTTTTCGCCTCACGCAGTGAGGCTTCGGCTTCATGCACAGCCGGTTTCTGTTTGGTGTTGTAATATAAAGGGATGTTAACGGTGGTGCTCAGGCTCCACATATCCTCGTAATCCTGGCCTTTCAGCCCATAGTTGCCGGTAACGGTGATATCGGGATAATACTCTCTCTCGGCCACCCGAACCTTGGCGCCGAGCGAGGCCACCATTCTCTCCCTGGCCTTGACTTCCGGGGAGTTCTCGTAAGCCTGGGCAATCAGCTCCGACAAGGGCTGGGGATATGGGGCAAAAACGGGCGGCACCGGCTTGTCCAGAGGTGCGATCTGGTCCCGACCCACCATAGCGTTCAGGGCGGCTTCCAGGGTCTTAATCTTCTGTTGCAGCATCTCATCGCGGCCTAAAAGCATATACTTTTCAGTTTGCGTCATGAGAACGTCCTGCTGCATGCCCCCCCCCGAAGCATAACGGGCAAGAGCAGCATCTTCGACCTTGTGGAGAAAACCGGAGTTTTCTCTGACCAGCTCCATGCTGCGATGAGCGAGGAACAACTCGTAATACAATTCTTTGATCGTTGCGATTGTCCGTAAGCGTACAGCCTTCGCGGAGGCAGTAAGGCTTTCCGCTTCCCGGGAGGCAGCCTCTCCCCGCAAATCCTGTTTGCCCGGAAAGAAAAACTGCTGGGAAGCGGAAAAAACGAACTGCGAATCAGACGCCTCGTTATAGGTGAAACGGCTGGTGCCTACGTTCTGGTATCCAGCCATAACCATCGGGTCCGGCAAGCTCATGGACTGGGGAACACGAAAACCAGAGGCAGCGGCCTTTGCCCGGGACGCCTGAATCTCGGGGCTGCTTTTCAACGCCTCATCAATGAGGTCTTGCAAACGCAACTCCCCGGCCAATACCGCTGCCTGCGAAAAAAACAGGAAAACTCCGGCGGTAAACAAGGCACACAGCCTCTTCATCCGTCTGGCCTCGTATCCCATGAGCTGTACCCTCCTTTGCCCAAAAGGCTACTGCACATCCACGCTGAACTTTGTCGACACTGTTTTGCCGGCGCGGGCAATCTTCACCGCGATATTCCAGGGGCCGGCCATGGAAAAATCCACTGCCCCCTCATAGGTATCTTTCTTCAAGACAAGTGCGGTTTTGTAATTCATCGGCGGCATTCCCGGCATGGCAGGCATGGAATACTCCACCTTCACCTCAGCATCCGTGACCTCCTTGCCCGCAGAGTCTTTAACGGTCACAAAAATGCCGTTATCGCCCATAACCGCAGGATTCCTGTCCATTCTCACCGCCACATTCAGATCTCCCGCCTTTTTCTGAATCTGATAATCCTTGGCCCAGACAATCCCAGCACTCAACAGAAAGATAAGTGTAAACACCGCCAATTTTCTCATCTGCTTCTCCTTGTGTTTCGTATCCAACAGGATACCTATTTGCTGATAAATCCAAGGGAATACAACTGTCTCCACGATTCCACCTGGCGCGTATTGCTTAAATGAGCAAGGAGTATGCCAAAAGAATATTAATAAAAATATCAACTAGTTAAAGAACGCCAGGGAACAAAAACAGTTATGGATTGAAGAATATTCAGCGCTTAACTGAAGAATATTCTTCAATCAGATCCTGTCACATTATCGTATCAGATTTTTTGTGAAAAATTGAAAATTGTGTCGCAGCAGAGAAGTTGAGCAGGAAGACGAGGAGGAAATTTAGGCAAAAAAAACCCTTCCTTTTGAGGGGAAGGGTTTACTACAAAAATGAATCGGCGGCGACCTACTCTCCCACCAAGCTTCCCTGGCAGTACCATCGGCGCTGAGAGGCTTAACTTCCGTGTGCGGAATGGGAACGGGTGTTAC
>JAHJTI010000249.1 GCA_018829945.1 Pseudomonadota bacterium
ATGCTTTTGGCCGCAGCAAGAACGGCATCCCCAACCGGCCGGTGGCCAGCGAACTTGTCGAGAGATCCGATGGCGCAATTCAGGTGCGCTGGTACGAGACGCATGGCGAGCAGTTTCACAGCAAGCTGACCATTATTTCTCAACCAGAACATACGGTGCTCATCGGCGGTTCGGCCAATCTGACCCGGCGGAACATTGACGACCTGAACCTGGAAACCTGCCTGGAAGTGTCCGGACCGGCGGAGGCGAAAGTGATGCGGGAGGCAACCGGATATTTCGAACGGATCTGGCGGAACCGGGATGGGAATTATTCCATTGATTTCAAGGAGTTTTTCGAAGACTCACCTTTGCGGTACTGGCTGTACCGTTTTCAGGAATGGAGCGGGATGTCGACATTTTAGCGCCATGGCCGTGGGGTGCGATGTGCTACAATTATAACTGATGGAGTTGCAACAGCACCCTTCGACAGGCTCAGGGCGAACGGATGTGTCTATAAATATTCCGATTACCATCGAATTTCAGCCGGCAAACGGGAAGCATGCGTTAGTCAGGTGATCATGCATGCTTGTGTTAAAGACTTGCTTGAGAACAAGTCATTTCGGCGGAGGCCGGAATTCAGAAAAAATGACTCCCTTACCTGGATTCCGGCCTCCGCCGGAATGACGAAAAAAAACCGGCTGTAGATTCGTGTTAATCAGAATAAAAATTGATCTTCGGGTGCCAGGACACTGTTTACGCTGACCCCCGTCGAAGCGGTTTTTTTGAGCAAGATTGCGTAATGTCCCAAATATTGAGGTATGTGATCTTTTTGATATCGGTTTGGCCTTGCCGGAGGGCAATGCAATGCACACCACAGGGACTGTGTTCTGACAGATGCGGAAAAGCATACTGAATATCCTGGCTTTTCTGGGAGGGGGGGTGCTGTTGTCCCTTTTTTCCTTGTTGCCGACGGAGCAGGGTGATTTCGACTATATTCTGCAAACTACTTTTTTGTTGCTGCTTGGCGGCATCTGCGGAGTATCTGCGCGAATCTGGTTGTTGCAACGGGGCAAGAGCAGGGAGAGGGAGGAAAATCTCGCCCTGCTTGTGCGGACCATGCGCAGGGTGCATCTGCTGCTGGGCGAGAGGAAGAATCGCGAAGAGCTTGTCGAGGGCATCTGCCGCATTCTGGTGGAAGAAGGACATTATCACAGCGCCTGGTTTGCCATCATAAACAAACAAGCGGAGCTGGTCTGCTGTGCCGAAGTCGGCTTGGGGGAGAGGTTCAACCGGGTGCGGCAGGGCATGGAAAAGGGGGATTTCCCCGCCTGCACGGAAAAGGCGTTGTCCAGTGAGGGATTGGCGGTGAGCGACCCGGCCGCGCGGTGTCCGGACTGTATCCTGGCAACGGACAATGCGGACAGGGTTTGTTTTACCGCAGGGTTGCGCCATTACGGCCAGGGATATGGTTTGTTGAGCGTTTCCGCCTCGGCGGATCGGGAGCATGATCGTGAAGAGCAGGTGCTGTTTCGGGAGATAGCCCAAGATGTGGGGCAGGCTCTCTATGTGATGGAGCTTGAAGCGCAGCGGGCCATTACCGAAAGCAGGTTCAGGGAGTTGGTGGAAAATTCACTGGCAGGAATTCTCCTGATTCAAGACAATGCAGTCATCTATCGCAATCCCGAACAGAAAAGACTTTTCGGGCCTCTTCCCGCCAATTTCCGTCCGAATGCCTTCCTCGGGGTTCATCCCGACGATCTGGAAAAGGTTGAGAGGGCCTATGGCAGGGTCAGCCGCGGCGAAACGGCTTCGGTGGATGTTGATTTTCGCTTTTACCCGCAGACTAAGGAGGGTGAGGCCCGGAATATGAAATGGGTCTTCTGCCGGGCCAGCCGGCTCGAGTATCAGGGACGGGAAACGATACTGATCAGCATGCTCGACATTACCAGAAACAGGGAACTGGAACAGATTGTCCGGGTTCAGGACAAGATGTCTTCCCTTGGGCGGGTGGCTGCAGGCATTGCCCATGAAATACGCAACCCCCTGTCGGGCATCAACATCTATCTCGACACGCTGGCCAAGATGCATGACCGTGGCGATAATCTGGAGATGGTGGGTGAAATCATCACCCAGGCCCAGGGTGCTTCCCGGAAAATAGAATCGGTGATCCGGCGGGTTATGGATTTTGCCAAGCCGGGGCATCCGCATAAGGTGGTGGTTGACGTCAATCAGCCGGTGGAAAACGCTCTTGCGCTGTGCGCCGCCTCCTTGCGCAGGGATGGGGTGGGGCTGGAGAAGGACCTGGCCTGCGATCTGCCCAGTTGTCTTCTCGATCCCGCCCTGCTGGAGCAGGTTATCCTCAATCTTCTGACCAACGCGGCAGAGGCCCTGCGCCTTGTCAAAACAAAAAAAATCTCGGTGCGTACCGCTCTTGAGAAGAAGGCGGTGGTGATTCGGGTGGGTGATTCGGGGCCTGGAATTCCGGAAGGATTGCGCGACAAGGTTTTTGATCCGTTTTACACCACCAAGAGTGACGGGACCGGCATCGGTCTGAGCCTGTGCCAGCGGATCATCGGTGACCACCACGGCACCCTGATCGTGGAGGAGAGCGTTTGGCGCGGCGCTGAATTTATCATTACCCTCAAGCCTGAGCCGGAGAG
>JAHJTI010000250.1 GCA_018829945.1 Pseudomonadota bacterium
TCATGCTCTTTTCCGTGGCGTAAATCATGGAATCAGCCTGATTCTTGGTCTCAACGATTTCCTTGCGCTTGCGATCCTCATCGGCATGGGCCTCGGCGTCTTTTTGCATCCGTTGGATCTCATCCTCGGAAAGACCGCTTGAGGCGGTGATCCGGATGGATTGCTCCTTGCCGGTGCCAAGATCCTTGGCGGAAACATGGAGAATGCCGTTGGCGTCCAGATCAAAGGTTACTTCGATCTGCGGCACCCCGCGAGGCGCCGGAGGAAGATCGGTCAACTCGAACCGGCCGATGGTCTTATTGTTTGCAGCCATCTCGCGCTCACCTTGCAGAACATGGATGGAAACCGCGGGCTGACTGTCCGCCGCGGTGGAAAAAACCTGGCTCTTCTTGGTCGGGATGGTCGTATTCTTTTCGATGAGCTTGGTCATCACGCCGCCCAGGGTTTCGATACCCAGAGACAGGGGAGTTACATCGAGCAACAGTACGTCCTTGACATCACCCTTGAGAACCCCGCCCTGCACTGCGGCGCCGATGGCCACAACCTCATCGGGATTCACACCCTTATGGGGTTCCTTGCCGAAGATCTCTTTCACCTTCTGCTGAACCTTGGGCATCCGGGTCATGCCGCCGACCAGAATAACCTCGTCGATATCCGCAGCGCTCACTCCGGCATCCTTCAAGGCAATCTGACAGGGCTTGATGGTGCGCTCAATGAGATCTTCCACCAACCCTTCCAGTTTGGCGCGGGAAAGCTTCATCTGAAGATGCTTCGGCCCTGAAGCGTCCGCCGTGATAAAAGGCAGGTTGATATCGGTCTCCATGGTGGTGGAAAGCTCCATCTTCGCTTTTTCCGCCTCTTCACGCAGACGCTGCAACGCCATTTTGTCGGTGCGCAGATCAATGCCCTGATCGCGTTTGAACTCGTCGGCAATCCAGTTGACGATACGCATGTCGAAGTCTTCACCGCCGAGAAAGGTATCGCCGTTGGTGGATTTCACTTCGAACACGCCGTCACCGATCTCCAGCACCGAGATATCAAAGGTACCGCCGCCGAGATCGAATACGGCGATCTTTTCCTCGCCTTTTTTGTCCAAACCGTAGGCCAGGGCTGCGGCAGTGGGCTCGTTAATGATCCGCTGTACATTGAGTCCGGCAATCCGGCCTGCATCCTTGGTGGCCTGACGCTGGGAATCGTTGAAATATGCCGGCACGGTGATAACCGCATCGGTTACTTCCTCTCCCAGATATTCCTCAGCGGTCTGCTTCATCTTGATAAGCACCATGGCGGAGATCTCCGCAGGAGCGGATACCTTGCCGTCAACCTCGACCGCCGCGTCACCATCCTTACCGTTAACAATCTTGAACGGGCTGATCTCGATGCTTTTCTTCACTTCCGCATCGGTAAACTTGCGCCCGATAAGCCGCTTGATGGCATGCAGGGTGCGGGTCGGATTAGTGACCGCCTGCCGCCTGGCAACCTGGCCCACCAACCGCTCTCCGCTGCTTGAGAAAGCCACCACCGAAGGGGTTGTCCTGTTCCCTTCCACATTGGCAATAACTTTGGGCTCTCCGCCTTCCATCACAGCAACGCATGAATTTGTTGTTCCTAAATCAATACCAATAATCTTACCCATTTCATATTCTCCTTACCTAACGGGATGAGTCATCCTTGTTATTCTTCAACATTACCCTTTGAAACGACGACCTTGGCCGCCCGGATAAGCCTGTCTTTAAACATATATCCTTTCTGATACTCCTGCAGAATCTGATTTTCAGGCACGTCCGGACTGGCTTCCATGGCCACGGCCTCATGGAAATTCGGATCAAATGGTTGCCCTTCGCCGTCCAGCGGCTTAACGCCGAATTTTTCCAGGGTATTGAGCAAACCCTTGCAGGTCATTTCCACTCCGGCTAAAAGAGCCTCGGCGTCCGGAGAACACTGACACTGCGCCACGGCACGTTCAAGGTTGTCAAGAGAAGGCAGAAGCTCGCGCAAAATAGCTTCTTCCGCATACTTGAGCGCTGTTTCCCGCTCACGTTGCATTCTTTTCCTGAAATTATCCTGCTCAGCCGCCATGCGAAGCAGTTTGTCCTCAAGCTCGCGGTTCTTTTCCAGAGACTTTTCCAACTGCACGGAAACATCTTCCGGCTCGCCACCGGACTGCTCTTGCCCTGAGCCTTCCTGCTCAAGACCTTCTTCTTTGTTTTCCTCGTGTTCAGTCACCCGCATCTCCTTTCCGGCGCAACAAATCCGTTTGGATGTGCAAACCGAAGTGTATCCCATTGCAATAACTTGATTTTTCCAAGTGATTTTACGTTTGTGTCCAACAATAAGTATGCTCTTTTTCATTGTCAAGACAACAGACGGGATTTGTCGATTGTCGAAAAACGCATCCAGCCAATGATTCCATCTCGGTAACTCACTGTTTTTACGTATTGATAACGGACAACTTCTTCGTATTCCATCTTCGACATGATTTAGAGAACGAAAAAAATTTTAGACATCCGCAGATTCACCGATAATGACAGTATCAGATACTTGGAAATATTTTAAATCAGCAGGACCAAACGAATGCGCCTCGGAATAATTATTTCCCTCTCATTGTGCATCGCTGTTCTTCCCGTAACAAGCAGTGCTGATCTGCGCCCGATCAAAAAGCTCCGGGCAGGGCTGCCCCCCTATACCGTGGCGGAAAGGATCACCCGGCACAATGATCAGGTAGTTATGAGCAGACCGGCAGACGAGCCGATACGGACACCCGGCACCCCGCATATGACCTGGCTGGCTGATTGCGATGCCCGGGTGCAGACGACATTGTTCTACCCTGAACCCGTTGACGCAATTTATTCGGTCAGAAATCCAGGGAACCAACTCTCCCTTTCTGTCGGAGCAATTGATTACGGCGTCAACGAACTTCTCACTCCGGTTTTACTTATCACCGGTAACACAAACAACGACAGCATCCGCCTTTACACAAAAGGGTACAGCCACCTTGGGCCGGACCTGCGCCGTGATCTGGACGGATTGCGCACTTCTCTGGGAGACCAGGCAAGCATGGGGACTGGACCACACGCTGAAACTCTGCTTGTGGAAAAAAATGTGGATTTCCAGGTGGCAACGGCCACAAAACGGTATGCGGATAGAATAGAAAGCGGCAGGGTGGTGGTTATCGGTGCGGTGATAGATCTGAACAATCAGTACGGCTTCGGAATCAATCGGCTGATAATCATAAACATTAATGGAGAAACAACCCCGGAACGGTTGCGGGCCATGCACCATCTCGTCAGACTGAACAAACACCTTCTCGGCATGGTTGGCCGCAAGCATTGGGAAGAAGAAGCCAAGGATGACGCAACTGCCGCGCCTCCAAGCAAACCAGTTCCCACAAAGACCCTCAAGAAAGACAGCACCCGAAAAAAATAACACAAAATGCTCTTCGTTCCAGGTGAGCAGACATTTTTGACCGAAACAAAAAAACCCCCGGACGGGATTTCCGTCCGGGGGTTTTTTAAAACAATACTTCGAATTTCAGCGTATTAGCAGCCGAAAGCCTTCTGCAACGGCGGAACGGTCTGTTTCTTGCGGCTCATCATGCCGTCTACCCACATGGAGGTGCCTGAAATCTTGCCACCGAAAGCCTGCTCAATGAGTGCGGGCTCGTCGGAAACAACCAACAGATCGGTACCCTCTTTCACAACGTCGGTGAGCATGAACAGTATTGAATGACGGCCATCTTTCTTGAGATCCTCAAGAGCCTTGTACAGGTCGGCACGAATCCCTGCTACCTGATCAAGGGTGGCGAGTTCGAGCTGGCCGATGCCGACCTTCTTGCCGTTCATATCGAAATCCTTGTAGTCACGGAAAACGAGATCTTTCATCGCAATTCCGTCAATGGAAGACTTGGCTTTCAGCATCTCCATGAAGAGCGCATCAGTGTCGGCAACGCCGGCAATACCCTTCAGGGCGGCAACAGCAGCCTTGTCAGGTGCGGTGCAGGTGGGAGACTTGAAATTAACAGTGTCGCTCAGAATAGCGGAGAGCATGGCGCCGGCAATATTCTTGGGAAGGTCAACATTGTTGTTTTTGAACATTTCATACAATACGGTGCAGGTGCAACCAACAGGCTGAGCATTGAAAACGATCGGATTGTTGGTGGTAATATCACCAATCTTGTGATGGTCGACAATAGCAATAACCTCTGCGTCCTTGATGTTTGCAGGAGCCTGACCGATATCACTGAAATCAACCAGGGCTACCTTCTTGCCGGCAGCGTCCATCATGGTCTGGGGTGCAGCCAGGCCGAAGTTTTTGAGAACGGTGGTGCTCTCGGGATTCAGCTTGTCTGCCTCAATCTGCATGCAGGCAATAGCGTCGGTGCCGGTTGCCTTGAGATAATGGGCGTAAGCAATTGCAGCGGCAACGGAATCGGTATCGGGATTTGAATGGCCAACAACACATACTGACATGGTAATCCTCCTTAAAATTTTTTATTGAACCAAAGACATCCTGTTATGACCCAGAACAAAATGCTTCTGGAATCATAAAAAATATTCTCACTTCCTGCGGAATGCTCAACATTTTGTGACAATTAAAACTCGCAAAGAATAGTGCTATTAAGATAGAGAGTCAAGAGGAAAGACACATGAACAGAGACAATCAACCCACGCACCCTTTGTCACACAACGTGCTGATATCATGCAATAAACCCAACAAAGACAGACCTGTTCAGATTTTATCTTGCCCCATAACCTCTTTTTATGTAACACTTTAATAGAAGCGTAATCCCCTTTAAAGGCAAACACTATCAATAGTTGAGCATATCCCATGACGGCAAAAGAAGCGGCACAGGAAGCAACCGAAACACCGACAATGACAATACGCCGTAAAGTCCTGGTCGCAGAGGATAACCCCGTGGTGCGCAAGGGATTGAACAATTTTCTGGTAAAATGGGGCTACGAACCCATCGAAGCGGATAATGGCGATACAGCATGGAACACCCTTGAAAACGATCCCACCATAACCCTCGCTATTCTTGACTGGAACATTCCGGGCCTCAGCGGCATGCAGGTCTGCCAGCGCATCCGGATGCGCACGAATGGCCCATATGTGTACACTGTCATCTTCAGCGCCCGCAGTTCCATAGAGGAACAAGTCCTTGCTCTGGAAGGCGGAGCGGACGACTATCTGGTCAAGCCCGCAAAGCCCTCGCTGCTTCGGGCACGGCTCGGTGTTGGCCAGCGAATTCTAGAACTATTGTCTGGTCCCACCAAATAAGCAAAACAAACCATCCCAGCAGCCATGACCCTTTATAAATCTGTGCTTTTTGATCTGGACGGCACACTCGTTGACAGCCTTACCGATCTGGCGGATTCGATGAATCGTGTCCTGACACGGCAGGGACTTCCTTGCCATCCTGTACAGGCCTATCGATATTTTGTCGGAGACGGAATCACCAACCTGGTCCAACGCGCTCTGCCGATTGAAGCTCGCAAACAGGATATTATTGAGGGCTGTGTTCGACAGATGCGTCAGGAATATGCCTTGCACTGGGCCGACACGACACGACCCTATCCCGGCATTGCCGAGTTGCTCGACACGCTCACCTCTCTGGGGATACAGATAGCAATCCTTTCAAACAAACCCGACGCGTTGACCCAAAAAGTCGTCAGAACACTTCTGCCCCGCTGGAATTTCGATGCGGTTGCAGGAGCCAGGGAAACAATCCCCAGAAAACCAGACCCTGCGGGGGCGTTCCGCATCGCCAAGCTATTGCATCGTGATCCGGCGGATTTTCTCTATGTGGGCGACACCAACACCGACATGCAAACAGCACGGGCTGCCGGGATGTTTGCCATTGGCGTGCTCTGGGGTTTCCGTACTGCGGACGAACTACAAAAAAACGGTGCCCAAACCTTGCTTGGTGCACCGTTGGATCTCTGTTCTTTACTGGAGCAGCCGTAAAACAGAGACAAAAGCAACCGGATGCCGAACAAGCGCATGGGTTGCCAACAAACTGATTTTTCCGGACGCCTGCTAGGAGCTGAGCCGCTCCGCTTCTTTTGTCTTTCGTATCTCGCAGGCTATCTGAAACGCTTTTTCCTTCCCATTTTTATTAACGGAAACAGATGTCTTTCCCTGCTTGCCGACGCGATTCACCCAGCTCACTTCGTATCGGTTCAGCTTTTCATTGAAACGAACGCCGACAACACCGGTAGTGGTGTTGCTCACCGTGACAAGATGCTTGTCTGTTCTGACTTTTCCGATCTTTTTTTCCGTGGTATCCCGCCAGGTAAGAGCGGCGAGCAGACTAGAGTAACGTCCGCCGCATTTCCCATCGGAAAAAAATTTGGAATGCGTTGTCCCCTGAAAACGGACCCGTACATACCAGCCGTGTGTCCGCTTATCTTCCTGATCGATCCGCGCAACGTCCTTGTGTTTCTCAAGTATTACTTTTTTTGCCATAACCACTCACCTCGCACAGGTTCAAAACTACTGAAATTGCCATGCCCAACAGTTTTATTGGCAACACGGCCCCCCCTGCGCCAAACATCA
>JAHJTI010000343.1 GCA_018829945.1 Pseudomonadota bacterium
ACCCTATACAATCTGCAGAAACGTGCGGCCGGCTGGGTAATCTGGAGCATCTCCAATGTCGGCTGGATTGTCAGCTTCTCCCTCAAAGGCATGATGGCCGAGGCGTTTCTCTTCTCGGTCTATCTGGTGCTGTCCGTTTACGGCATCTTCAAATGGTGGAATCCCAAACCCCAGGAAGACAAAAACTGAAGCTCCAGGTTACGCGCCCAACTGGATGGAATCCTCCACGCCAAGCGCCTGATAAATCTCAAGGGCCTGCTGAGAATGGTTCAGGGTATAAAAATGGATGCCCCGCACCTCGTTATCAAGCAGATCGCGAACCTGCTCGGTGGCCCAGTGCACCCCGACCTTTTCCACCTGCTCATCACTTCTGGCCCGATCCAAAGCGCGCAACAGCGAGGCAGGGATCCTGGCACCGGCGGCGAGTTCCGCCATCCGCACCATGCCGCTCTTCGCGATAATGGGCATGAGCCCGGCAATGATGGGCACCGTAATGCCGGCCAAGGCGCAACGATCCCGGAAATCATAAAAATCGCGGTTGTCGAAAAAGAGCTGGGTAACGATATAGTCCGCCCCGGCGTCAACCTTGGCCTTGAGGTAGTCCATCTCCAGCAGCCGGTTGGGGGTGCCGGGATGTCCTTCCGGGAACCCGGCGACGCCTACGCCCATATGCGGGAAATTCTTTTTGATGAAGGCGACCAGATCGGCTGCATAGGCAAATCCGTCAGGGGGCTGGACATAATCTTTCTGCCCCTTGGGAGGGTCGCCGCGCAGGGCAAGGATATTCTTCACCCCGCTTTCGGCATAGTTGCGGAGGATAGCACCTGTCTCCTCACGGTTTGAGCCAACGCAGGTAAGATGGGAAACCACGGTGAGGTTGGTCTCCCGCTGGATCCTGACGATCAGCTTGTGGGTCCGGTCCCGGGTGGAACCGCCCGCCCCGTAAGTCACGCTGACATAGGCAGGCTTCAGGGGCATCAGATCGGAAATATTGGCAAAAAGATTTTCCCAACCCGGCTCATCCTTGGGCGGGAAAAATTCAAAACTGAAAGAAAATCTGTTATTGTCAAGAATGTCTTTAACCAGCATAGTCCCTCTAACCCGTTGTTTTTCAAAAAAATTTCAAATATCAAAACACACATCTCTCCGCCGAATGTGGCACACTTGCAAACACGAAAAGAGGCCACCTGTCGTAACATAAAATCAAAGAGTTACCAAGCAATAAGTGTTGTAATCGCGCCCTTTTTCGATTTCAACTGATTTACCTGCCGACTGCGGGAAAAATTCACGGGTATGCGAAAAAAATACGTACTTTTCGGTAAATAGGCTGCCGGGGGTATCCCCCGATCCCGGCAACCCCTCATCTTGACTTGACAAAGTCCGGCTTTGGGTTGTAATCAGTTTTCTGGCGAAGTAAGCGATCACAGGGCACCGCATCTGCTTCGCAGTCTCGCGATGCTCGCTTAGCTGTCATCGACCCGAACTAAACAACGAAGCGGTGTCATCGCAGACCTCTTTCGCGCATCAACGGCACCCCGCAATCGCTTACGGTTTCCGGGTGAAACGTAGCACACGGATCCACCCTGCAGTCAGTTTTCCGATGCCGGATGGAAACATTGCGCCATCAGGAAGATGGCCGGGAGATCAGACAACGTTGACACATTCAATCGTAAAAACACCTGCCGCCGCGCTGCTGTTCTGCTCTCTGTGTCTGGCAGCCTCACCCCGCCCGGCCGGTGCCTATACACAGAAAGACCTGGACACCCTCTTGTCCACCAACCGCTGTGTGGAATGCGATCTTTCCGGTGCCGATCTGCGCAAGGCAAAACTTGAAGGCGCTATTCTGGAACGGTCCAATCTTTCCAGGGCAAACCTGGCGGGAGTAAATCTGGAAGGAGCAAACCTCAAGGCTGTGGATCTTACCGGGGCCAACCTGATCGACGCCGATCTGGAAGGAGCTGATTTGTACAAGGCCGACCTCACCGGCGCCTTTCTCAAAGGCGCCAACCTCAAAGACGCCGCCCTTGTTAAAAGCAACCACGATCTGGCGATCCTTGAAAGCGGGACCTATACCGCCCCGGAAAACGCCCTGAAAGAACCGGAAAAGCCCTTGCCCCCGCCTCCTGCCGTCGTACCGCCACTTACAGAAAAAATTGAACCGCCGGCAGCGGTAGCGGCAGCGCCAGTGACCCCGCCCCAACAAACAGCACTGGCGCAGACATCTGCTCCGGCATCTCCCGCCAGTGGCGCCCCGATGCAGCCGGCAGCAGTCCCGGTTCCCGCAGCCAAACCCGCCCCTGCTTCCCTGCCCGCACCACCTCTTGCGGAAACGCCGCAGACAGAGCCGCCACACCCGCAGCCTGCTTCCCTGCCCGAGGCGCAGCCTGTGGCCAATGTTACTGAGCCCGTCGCAGCCCCTACCGCGCAACCCGCTCCTGCCTGGGTTTCAAAAAAACCGTCCCCGGCTGCGCCGG
>JAHJTI010000251.1 GCA_018829945.1 Pseudomonadota bacterium
ATGCTGCAGACCCTGCTTGACGCAGTAGGATAGGAGAAAAACCATGCGGATCACCATGCAGTCCATCCATAAAAACATCCTGACCAACCTCAACACGATCACCACGAGCATGGGCCGGATCAACGCTCAGATTTCCTCGGGCAAGCAGATGGCAACGATCTCCGACAACCCGGTCAACCTGGTGACCGCTCTGGGACTCAGGACCAGCCTTTCCCAGATTACCACCTATCAGGACAACCTCACTTTCGGCGACAAGACCATCACTGCTGCGGAAAGCGCCCTTACCCAGATGAAAGACATCGTCCTGCGCGCCAAGACCTTGGGACTGCAGCAGGCAAATGCCTCGGTCAGTCCGCAGAACCGGGCCAGCGCCGCGGAAGAGATCCGTCATCTCTGGGAGGAGGCCATCACCCTTGCCAACAGCGATGTGAACGGCAAATACATCTTCGGCGGCTACCGGACCACCGGCTACACGGACATTGAGCGGGAACCTTTTATCGCCGACCTGGCCGGCGGATATCGGGTCAATGGAAAAAACTTTGCCGGCATGAACGCTACATTGACAGGGACGGTGAACAACACTCCTCCTGCGGACCTTATTGCGGGTGATGTACTGATCAATGGCGCTGATCTGGGGCCGGTCACGCTCAATGTCGCCGCCACCAATGGCCTCAACATGGGCGGGGCCTTCAATCTTGTTGCCAAGGTCAACGGCACGGCGACCATCAACCCCCCGACAAGCGCCAGCTTGACGACCCTCACCTATTCTTCTGCCGCAACTACTGCTGCCGCAGCGACAGACAGCATCACCATGACTCTAAACGGCATAGGGATTACCGTGCCGGTAACATTGGGCGACTCAATCGCCACCGTCAATGCGGCCTTTGTTGCCGCAGTCAATGCCGAAACCGGCCAGACAGGCGTTGTTGCGGCAATTGGGAACGGCAACAACGGTGCAGCAAATGACACCCTAATTTTAAAAAATGCCCAGTCTGGCGATAGTTTAGACATTAACGTCACAGCCTTCAGCGCGGGATTAACAGGGACAAACATCAATTTCGCAGTTGGAGCGCAAAGTGCCGACGCCACCCACAACACCGGGCAAATTTCTCTTTCCTCTACCAGCTCTTTCACCGTCACAACCAGCACGGCGGACGACACAATACTCAACCGTATTGGCCTGGGGGGTGGAAACATAGGCTTTGCCGACGTGCCAAACGATGGGACACTGCGCTACGATTCATCCCTGAGTGCCGGAGATTTAACGATAAACGGCATTCCCATTGCGGCCTCGGCCTCCGATGGGCTCTCCACCACCTACGCCTTGGCCTCGGCTGCGGCCAAATCCAAGGCAATCAATGATGCCTCCGGCAGCACCGGCGTCAACGCCACCATTACGCCGGCCTTCCTCTCCGCCACAGGCACAGTCGACATCGGCTCCCTCGGCATCGGCGATCTGATCATCAACGGCGAGGATATTTTTGCCGGGCCAACACCCATATCTGCCCAAGACGCTGACAACACCCTTATAAACGCCATCAACGCCAAATCCGGCACCACCGGCGTTATCGCTTCGCGCAATGCAGCCGGCGCTATGTCGCTTGCCGCAGTTGATGGGAGAAATATCCAGATAACAACAACAGCCAATGGGGAAGCCGTCACCCATCTCAATGGCGGCCTAGGACTGGACAGAGTTTACTTCGGCACAGTGCAACTCTTCTCAAGTCGACCCTTTACCCTGCAGACCACCCCAATCACAGAACCAGGCCTTGATGCCCTCGGCCTGGACGGGGGCGCCGCCGCCACTAATGAAGTCAACGATATTGCCGCTGATGGCCTGTTGACCGTGAACACCATCCAAATAAAAGAGGGTAATGTTCGCTATGCCGGTGATCCTGACCATGACCTGGCGATCAAGATCGGCAGAAACAGCACCCTGGAAGTTTCCAAAAACGGCAAGGCAGCCGTTGCGGATACCGCGATTTTTTCCATGCTTAAAAAAATGCAGGACAGCCTGCTCGGCCAGAAGTACACCTCCGTTACCGGCCTGAATAATGCCACGGACACCAACGCCAAACTTGACAGCGGCACCACCGGCCTTGAGCGGCAAGACACCCCCTTCATAAATGGAGCAATCACCTTTACGGTGACCGACCACTCCTCTTCGCCGCCCACGGATCGTGTCATTGATATCGGAGTGACCACCGTCACGGACGGTCTGGCGGACGTGGCCACCAGAATAAACGGTATTCCCGGCATGACCGCTTCCTGGGATGCAGCCGGCAAACTGAAGATTGAAACCACCGATGCCGAACGGTACACCTTTGCCTATTCAGACACCAGCAACTTCATGGAGATGTCCGGCATTACCCATGACAGCATGCAAGTGCAGGCTATCCAGCAGGCTACTGGTGATTCCGACACGGTCATGGACAGCTTGTCCACACAGATCTCCGACTTTGGCGCCCGGGCAAATCGGATCATTGTCCAGCTTCAGATTTTTTCACAGCTTGAGTTGGCCACCACGGAAAATCTTTCGGAAAAAGAAGACACTGATATCACAGAAGCCCTGCTGGAACTCAAGGCCAAGGAAACGGCCTACCAAGCGGCCCTGGCAGCCGCCGCCAAAACCATGCAATTGAGCCTGGTGGACTTCCTTAACTAGATGTTGTTTTCTCAGTGTAAAAAAGGGAGAATGCGTTCAGGGAAGAACGTACCCCGTCAGCAATCAAGCCAGGGAGGGCGAAGCAGTGCTCATACTTACCAGAAAACCGGGAGAAGCCATTGCCATTGGCGATGGCATAAAAATCAGGGTTCTTGAAATAAAGGGCGGGCAAGTAAAGATCGGGGTGGAAGCCCCGAGCGAGGTCATGGTGCACCGCGAGGAAATCTACCTCCGAATCGTGGAGGAAAACACCCGTGCGGCAGCGGAAGCTCCGGCGGATCTTTCCTCCCTCGCCTCTGTTTTTGGCGGAGACAAAGCACGAATCAAGCCGCCGCCGACAGGCAACAAATAAATACGTAAGGATCACAGGGCGCCGCAGTTACGCTGCTCAGCCCCGATGGAGGAAAGGATGATGCACGCCATGGCCACAACTACCTGCTCGAAAGACCAAGGGGATTTCACAGTATCCACCAGCCGTTTCGGCGAATTGTCGGTAAACCCCGAGAAGGTCCTCACCATGACTTCCGCTTTCCTGGGCTTTCCCGACTCAAAACGGTTCATGATCAAACCGCACGGAGAAGAATCCCCTTTTCTCTGGCTGCAGTCCTTGGACGATCCGAAGCTCGCCTTTGTGGCCATCCAGGCACCGCTCCTGATCCCGCAGTACAAGGCGGAAATCTCCACCCTTACCCGCCAGGAGCTGCAGACTTCGCCGGAAGAACCGCTGGAAATCCTGCTCATCCTGACTATTCCAAAGGAAAACCCTGAAGGGATGACCGCCAACCTGCTTGGCCCGGTAGCGATCAACACGGAAAAACGGCTGGCCAAACAAGTATTGCAGGACCCCACGCGCTACGATGCCTGCTGGCCCGTTTTCACCATGGACCACGAGGAATAGCCGGACATCGGCACATGAGACACATGCGTGAAAAAACCGGAGCTGACTTGAGAAAAAAAGGAGAGAAAAAGGAATGAAGATCGGTTGGCTCTACTCCACCAAGGTTTCGGAGAGCAGACTGCCCATCATTTTATCGGCAAGCCGATGAGGATCGACCTGGTATTCGCCGCGGGCGATTTCTTCCTTGAGCGCCTGAACCCGGTCGGGACGAACTTCCGGAGTCTGATCAAGAATATCCCGGACCTTCTGCACTTCCAGGGAACCGGCAGACAATACCACACGATCCGTTGGCAGAGCCGTATTATCAGCCCTGGACGCGACAGAGCCTTCAGTGTTCTTTGCCTGAACCTTCTCTGTTTTGATCGGAGGAAAAATGCCTGTTAGTTTCATGACCAAATCCTTACTTCCCGGAGGCTGCTTGCCGCCGCTCTTGGAGATTGAGGCTTACGGAGGACACCCTGTCCACCATTCACCCACACCTTTGTAATTATCATATCGGACTTTTGATTACAAACTTAAAATAAAAAAACGGCCTTCAAAAAAACACCGTAATTCAAACGGTAACCACCCATCCATTCGGCGCTCTACCAGCCTGCATCGACACAGCATGCCCCGCCGCACGCATCTTCTGCAACAGCAAGCGGGACAGTGTTGCCAAACCACCACGCGGCTGGTAGTATCATGCCCCATGAAACCAACAGAACCCGTTTATCTTATTGACGGCAGCGCCTACATTTATCGGGCCTACCATGCCGTTGCTCCGCTCACCAACAAAAGCGGCCTTCCTACCCATGCCGTATACGGGTTCACCAACATACTGCTCCGTGTTCTGCGGGAAAAATCACCCAAATTTCTCGGCATCGCCTTTGATGTAAGGGGCCCGAACTTCCGCCATGAAATGTACCCCGACTACAAGGCAAATCGTCCACCCATGCCGGACGATCTCTCCTGCCAGATCCCATACATCAAAGAAATTGTCGCCGCCCACAACATTGCCTGCCTGGAACGCCAGGGGTATGAGGCCGACGACTTGCTCGCCTCCGCCGCCAAAAAGCTCGCAGCCCAAGGGCATCCGGTAATCATCGTTTCCGGGGACAAGGATCTGCTGCAACTTATTTCAGAGACCATCACCGTCTGGGACCCCATGCGGGACGTTTTCATGGATCCTGCCGCAGTGCAAAAAAAATACAATATCCCGCCGGAGCAGCTCCTCGATTTTTTCGCCCTGGTGGGCGACAGCTCGGACAATGTGCCGGGCGTGGCGGGCATCGGCCCCAAAACTGCGGAAAAACTCATCAATCAATGCGGTTCTCTGGATGGGATCTACCGGGATATCGAAACGGTTTCCCAGGCAAAACTCAAAGAAAAACTCCTGACCAGCCGGGAAAACGCCTTTCTCTCCCGACGGCTCATCACCCTTAAAGAGGATCTTGCCACGCCGGAGTTGCAGGAATATGAAATTCCTGAGCCCAACGAAGAAAAGCTCCGAGAACTCTATACCTTTCTCGATTTCAGCCGCCTGCTGAAAACCCAGCCCTCCACTGGTGTTGCCCTTGAGACCTCGGGCTTTCAACTTATCTCCTCGAAACAACAGCTTGAGGACATCTGCCGAGATCTGGCCAAGGCCCCCTTTCTGGTGCTGGACACGGAGACCACCTCCCTTGACCCTCTGGAGGCGGAACTCGTTGGCATTTCCCTGTGCGCTTCAGCCGAGGAAGCATTCTACCTGCCTATTGGTCACCGAGACAACGATGGAGCCCTGCTACCCGACCAGCTGCCCCTTTCCCTGGTTAAAAATATTTTGTCCCCGCTTTTTTCCGATGCAAAACTCCCGAAACTGGGCCACAACCTCAAGTTCGATCTGGCCATTCTGGAAAATCAGGAGATCCATCTGGGCGGCCCCCTGTGGGACACCATGATCGCCTCGTATCTCCTTGACCCAACCCGCCGCTCACAAAAGCTCGATGATCTGTGCCTGGAGATGCTCGGCAAGCAGTTGACCAGCTTCGCTGAAGTCACCGACAGCGACAAGCGATCCGACAGCTTTGCCTATGTAGCTCCGGAAGCAGCCAAAAATTATTCCTGCGAGGACGTGATCGGGACGTTTCTGCTCTGGCAACAATTCCGCCCGCAGCTCGAAGAACTTGGCCTCTGGGATCTGTTCTCCTCCTTGGAAATGGAATTGGTGCCAATCCTGTTCCGCATGGAACAAGCCGGCATCACGGTGGACCGGGAACAGTTGCAGCATTTGTCCGAGGATTTCGGCCAACAGCTGGCTGAATTGGAAAAAACCATCTATGGATTGGCCGGGGAGGAATTCAACATCAATTCCACCCGACAGCTCGGCGAGATCCTTTTTGCCAAACTGGGACTGCCTCAGGGCCGCAAAACCAAAACCGGCTACTCCACCGATGTCAAGGTCCTGGAAAACCTGGCCAGACAACACGATCTGCCTGCGGCGATCCTGGCCCACCGGACCCTGAGCAAACTCAAGAACACCTATGTGGACAAACTGCCGGAACTCATCCACCCGAAAACCGGGCGGGTGCACACCTCTTTCAACCAGACAGTCACCGCCACCGGTCGCTTGAGCAGCAGCAATCCCAACCTGCAAAACATCCCGATCCGCACGCCCGAAGGCCAGAAAATCCGGGCCGCTTTCGTTGCCGCGCCGGGCCACCTTTTTTTGTCGGCGGATTATTCGCAAATCGACCTGCGGGTCATGGCCCATTACTCACAAGACGAGGCGTTGCTTAACGCCTTCCGCACCGGCCAGGACATTCACAACCAGACTGCGGCCGAGATCTTCCGGGTCAACCCCGCTTTTATTTCCCCGGAGATGCGGCGGGTGGCAAAAACCATCAATTTCGGCATAATTTACGGGATAAGCGCCTTTGGCCTTTCCGCCCAGCTCAACCTGAGCCGCAAGGAAGCCGCCACTTTCATCGAGCGGTATTTCGCCCACTATGCCGGGGTGAAACGCTTCATGGAGGAAATTGTCGAAAAAGCCCGACAGGATGGCTTTGTCACCACCCTGCTCAACCGGCGGCGGCTATTGCCCGACATTACCAGCGTCAACAAAACCAGCCGCGAGTTTGCCGAGCGCACCGCGATCAACACCCCCATCCAGGGCACGGCCGCCGACATCATCAAGCTTGCCACCATCGCCGCCACACAACAACTCAGCAAGCAGGACCTCAACGCCAGGCTCCTTCTCCAGATCCATGACGAGCTGGTTTTCGAGGTCCCGACCCAGGAAATCGAGGCGACCGGGGGTGTGGTCAAGAAGGCCATGGAAGGGGTCCTGGGTCTTGACGTTCCTCTGGTGGTGAACACGGTGGTGGGGGAAAATCTGGCCAAGGTGTAAGGACGGCGTCCCACCAGCCATTGCACTTAAATCGATTGACGGGCTTGAGGAAAAAAATTAGGATAACGTCCTGAATTTCAAACAAAACAGCCTTCTCATTACTTCATAAGGTGACACATGCTCGATTTCATGCGCCGCAAGGCCCAATCAACCTATATCCAGGCCATCATCCTGATTATTGTCCTGGTTTTTGTTTTCTGGGGAGTGGGAACAAGCCAGCAAGGCGGTCCCGACGCCATTGCCACGGTCAATGACCAGAGCCTCTCCTTGCAGCAATATCAGAAAACCTATAATCAGACCATTAATCGTTACCAGGAACAGTTTGGCTCCACCATGCCGCCGGGACTGCTTGAGGCGCTGAACCTTAAGCAACAGGTGCTGAACCAGATGATCCAGGAAGTGGTCATGTATCAAGGCGCCAAGGAAGCCGGGCTGATCGTCGGCAGCGACGAAGTTCGCACGGTTATTCAGGGCATGGATTCCTTCCGGGAGGAAGGAATATTCAAACTCGACCGCTACAAAAAACTGCTGGCCTCATCAAAGATGAGCACGGCTGAATTCGAAAACAGTGTACGCAATGATATCCTCCAGAGAAAAATCATCACCCATCTTTCCCGGTTTGCGAGAATATCTGACAGCGAGCTGAAAGACCGCTTCGCCTTTGACAACGATCAGCTCAAACTCGAATATGTCGCCTTCAGGGCCGATGACTTTCGAACTTCCGGCCCGGTGAGCGATCAGGACCTGAATGCTTTTTTCGAAGGCCGCAAACAAGCCTACCTGACGGAACCCCAGGTCAAGCTGCGATACATCACCTTTCTTACTGATCAGGCCGGAACCGGAACACAGATAAACAATCAGGAAATTGAACAGTACTATGCAATGAACCCCGAAAGTTTTTCAGCCCCGGAGCAACGCCAGGCCCGGCACATCTTGCTCCGCTCCGATGTCAAGGACAGCGCTGAGCTGAAAGCTGCCAAACGCAAAAAACTTGAAGCCATCCTGGCGCTGGCCAAAGCAGGCAAGGATTTCAGTCAACTGGCCAGAGAACATTCCGAGGATTCAACCGGAAATACAGGCGGTGATCTTGGATTCTTCCGCAAAGAGGAAATGGTGGCGCCTTTTGCCGAGGCAGCATTTTCCCTCAAGGAAGGAGAGGTCAGCGGAATCGTGGAAACACAATTCGGCCTCCATCTCATCAAGGTTGAAAAAATCAAACCACCAAGCGTGACCACCCTTGCGGCGGCGCGGGAAAAAATCATCGCTTCGCTTACCGCCCAGCGCGGCAAGGACCTGACCTTCCAACTGGCAAACCAGGCGTACGAGGGGATTATCCAAGCCGGCAGTCTGGATAAGTATGCGGCATCCGCAGCAACGCCGGTGCACACAACCGAGTATTTCACTCAGGCCAATCCTCCCAAACCCTTGGCAGGACAACCGGCACTGCTTAAAACTCTCTTCGGCCTGAAAAAAGGCGAATTGAGCTCATTGCTGGAAATTAATGGCGGCTACGCCATTTGCTATATCGACGAGGTCAAGGAGCCGCAGGCCCCGCCTTTGGCCGAGGTGCGCGCCCGGGTGGAAAAGGATTTCCATGAAGACCAGGCCCATGCCAAGGCAAAGGAAACCGCCGTGACCCTGCTGGCCCAGGCGAAACAGGAAGGCTCCCTGGTTGCCGAGGCGGCAAAGATGAAAAACAACGTCCTGGAAACCGCTTTCTTCAGCAGAAGCCGACAGGAAGCAAGCACTTTGCCCGCCCCTGTTACCGCGCAAGGACTGAATCTCAGTGCTAACGCGCCCTATCCGAAAGAGATCGTGGAAAACGGCAACACTTTCTATGTGCTCCATTTCAAGGAAAGCAAACCGGCAAGCGAGGACGCATTTGCCGGCCAGAAAGAAGCGCTCCGGAAAATGCTGACCCAGGAAAAGCAAATGCAGGTCATGGGCGACTGGCTCGCATACCTGCAAAGTCGGGCCACGATCACCACCAACAAGAAATTCATGGAATAAAAGAAGAGTCGGCAGAAGGGTGATACAGCAGGTTTGCCCGTATTCGCCAAAGATCGGACTTACGAAATCCGCACCGTCTTGGCGCCATCATTACTTGGTGCGGCCGGGACCCCAGAGAGGATCATCCCCAAAGCGCGCCATCCACCAGTCTTCCCCCTCAAGGGGTTGATCTTCCCCCGGCACCAGGGGTATTTTGTGTTTTTTCCCATACTCAAGCAGAATCCGATACGCCTCGGTGAGTCGGTGCATTTCCAGAGCCACCCCTTCAGCTAACCCCTCACGTCTGTGTTGAGCAATATCCGGATGGTGCTGCTTGGAGAGTCGGCGGTATGCCTTTTTTATCTCCGCCAGAGTGGCTTGATCCGGCAACTCCAGAAGATTCTTGGCCGCCACGATTTTTTTCCATTCATCGTTGGTCATGACCATCCCGGCCCGTAGGTTCTTTTTTCCAGCTCTTCTCCTCGTGCTTCATGAGCCGCACGATGTTGTCCCTGTGTTTGACCCAGATCAACGCCCCGACCCCGAAGGCCAGCACGGAATTGATCACCGAGCCGGACAGCAACCAGACCAATCCCGGCAGCATCAGAGCCGCGGTCAGCGAGCCCAGGGACACAAAGCCCCAATTATACACCACGCCGACAAAAAAAAGCGCATCAATGAGCGCGGCCACCGGGGAAAGATAGAGAAAAATGCCCAGCGCCGTGGCCACGCCCTTGCCGCCCCGAAACTTCAAATACAATGGATAGAGATGCCCCAAAAATGCCGCGCCGCCGCACAACGCCACCCACAGTTCCCGTCGGCTGCCGTCCTCCACCAGCCAGGCAGCGGCCAGCATGGGCAAAACACCTTTGAGTGCATCGCAAACCAGGGTGAGCACTCCAAGTTTTTTTCCGACCAGCCGGGTGACATTGGTGGCGCCGATATTGCCGCTGCCCGCAGCGCGAACATCAACGCCGGCAGCTTTTCCCAAAACCAGCCCAAATGGTATTGAGCCGACAAGATATGAACCGACAACCAAGAGATATTCCATGCCACCCCTGCCACATGTTGAGAATAAAAGAAATCGTCTGCGGTCACCACTCTATCCCGCAAGGCTGGATTTTTCATTCTTATTTTTCCCAGTAACCGTCGGCTCCCAGCTTTCAGTAAGCTATATGTAAGAAAAAAACCAAACCGGACAAAAAACATCTTTCTTCTTGATTTAAGTCAACGCCCGGAGGGATAATTATCGCTATAGTCTCCTTAACAAACATACCAATTCGGGTTACACCAACCTTTACATCACAACAGAGGAGAATCGCCATGTTTTGCAACCAATGTGAACAAACCGCCAAGGGAACCGGATGCACCGTAATCGGAGTCTGCGGAAAAAACGAAGCAGTCGCCGGGCTCGAAGATCTGCTGACCCATGCCGTCCAAGGCTTGTGCCTTGTGGCCACCGCCGGTCGCAAAGTCGGAGTGGTTGACAACGCGGTGGACCGTTTCACCTGCGAGGCGATTTTTTCCTGCCTCACCAACGTGGATTTTGACCCAAGCCGTTTTGAGGATTTGATCCGCAAGACCGTTGAATTGCGCGAAGCATTGAAGAAAAAAGTCCTGGCCGCGGGC
>JAHJTI010000252.1 GCA_018829945.1 Pseudomonadota bacterium
AAAGAACTGGTTGAGAAAATCGGCGTGGAGCTGGTGAGTCTGGATGAGTTGTGCAAGCGTGCGGATTTTATCTCCGTGCATGTGCCGCTTACCAAGGAAACCAAACACCTGCTCTCCACCGATCAATTCAAGATGATGAAGAAAGAGTGTGTTTTTCTCGATTGTGCCCGTGGCGGCGTGGTTGATGAGGAAGCATTGTACGTCGCTCTTAAGGATGGAGAGATTCGCGGGGCAGGGCTGGACGTTTTTGAGGTGGAGCCCACCAACAAGGAAAATTGCAAATTGCTGAGCCTGGATAATTTTGTTTGCACCCCGCATCTGGGAGCTTCCACGGCGGAGGCCCAGGAAAATGTTGCGGTTGCCATTGCCGAACAGATGGCGGATTATCTGCTTCGGGGCACCGTCACCAATGCGGTTAACGTGCCTTCCGTGAGCGCGGATGTTCTTTCCCAGGTCGGCCCCTATATTACTCTGGCCGAGATGCTCGGCTCCTTCCACATGCAGATCGCCAAGGGCGGAGTGGAGGAGGTCACCCTTGAGTTCTGTGGCGATCTTTCCGAGATGATCACCAGTCCGATCACCGTTGCTTTCCTGAAAGGGTTGTTCACCCCGATCCTGAAAGATGCAGTGAATTATGTGAACGCTCCGATTATCGCTCAGGAAAGGGGTATTCGGGTGGTTGAAGCAAAAACCAGCAAGAGCGATGATTTTCTCAATCTGGTCAACATCCGGGTGAAAACCACCGAGGGTGAAAATGTTCTGGCCGGTACGGTTTTCGGTAAAAACGAGCCGCGTCTGGTTCGCCTCAACGGGTTCCGCATGGAAGCCCTGCCCGCCGGACCAATGCTTTTTGTCCAAAACAACGATGTTCCCGGAGTTATCGGCTTGCTCGGCACTACTCTGGGCAACGACGGGGTGAATATTGCCAGGATGACCGTCGGCAAGCAGCGGGAAGGGGACGTGAACCTCAATGTGATCCTGCTCAACACCGATGGGTTGGTGCCCAAACCTCTGCTGGACAAGGTTCGTGCTTTGCCGAATATCCATGAAGCCATGGTTCTTGAATTGCCCGAGTTGGTTGGGGCGTGATTTCTTTGTTTTCTCCTTCTGCCCATTGGGAATAGCCCGTGACCGAAAACGAGAAAAACGAAAAAAAATGTCCGGAAGGCTATGTCAGGGAAGGCTGCAAATGCGTGTTGCCTGAGGTAACTTTTACCACCCTGATCATGTCGCTGAATACTTCGGCGCTTTTCCACCTGGGTGAGATGCAGGATCCTGAAACCGGACAGGCCGGCAACGATCTTGTTCTGGCCAAGCATACCATCAGCACCTTGCAGTTGTTGAAGGACAAAACCAAAGGGAACCTTACCGACAAGGAGGAGGAACTTATCGGGCATGTGCTTGCCGATTTAAAGCTGCGCTATGTAAAGGCCAGCGGCTGATTTTTACCCGCATTCGAATTTATAATCGCCTGGTTTTCAATCTACTGAAATCAGGCGATTTTTTTTATGATAACGGAAAAGGCTACAGGGTATTTGCTGAAGATGGAAAATGGGCGGATAATTGAGCTTGTCTGCGAGGCTCCGGCAAAAATAAATCTCTATCTTGCCATCAAGGGCAAACGGGCGGATGGGTTCCACGACCTTGAAACCAGGATGGTTAAAATCACCTTGGCTGACCGGTTGCATCTTACAAGGCAGGATTCCGGCATTACGGTGTTCTGTCCGGGAAGCGACCTGCCCACCGGGGAAGGCAATCTTGTCCATCGGGCGGCAAGGAGTTTTTTTGCCGCTTTTGGTGCAGAGGGAGGCGTTCATATCGTTCTTGAAAAAAAAGTGCCGATTGCCGCCGGTCTGGGCGGGGGAAGCAGTGATGCTGCCGCAGTATTGCGGGGGCTGAACACCCTCTACGGGTTGCCCTTTTCCTCCGGTCAGCTTATTGATCTCGCGCGGCCATTGGGAGCCGACGTGCCTTTTTTTGTTGATGAATGCACTGCAGCTTGGGCCACCGGCATTGGCGACGAGATCCATGCCGAGGACATTTTTCCTGTCGATTGGATTGTTTTGGTAAACCCTGGATTTGCCGTGTCCACCCAGTGGGTGTATGAGAATTTTACATTGACAACGGGTGGCAATCCATATATCTTAGGCCGCGACTTCGTGCATGGTGCCGATGCATGTGCCGGGCCAGGGAATCTACCTTTATATAACGAGTTAGAGTCCGTGACCATCGGCAAATATCCGGAACTCGGCCGCATCAAAGATGAGCTTCTGGCTGATGGTGCCCACGGGGCATTGATGTCCGGCAGCGGCCCCACAGTGTTTGGTCTTTTTGAGGACGAGGCGCAGGCGCAAAAGAGTGTTGCTCGATTC
The DNA here is from genome assembly GCA_018829945.1 of Pseudomonadota bacterium. Taxonomy (GTDB): domain Bacteria; phylum Desulfobacterota; class Desulfobulbia; order Desulfobulbales; family Desulfurivibrionaceae; genus Thiovibrio. The sequence continues at coordinate 2,373 of JAHJTI010000252.1, forward strand.
GCCCAGCGGTTCCCCCGGAATGTCTTTCTTGCCCGACCACTGAGCACATAGGCAAAGTTTTAAGGCATTGGGGCGTCGTCAAGCGGTAAGACATCAGCCTTTGACGCTGACATTCGCAGGTTCGAATCCTGCCGCCCCAGCCATTTCATATCTTTTGGCGCATAAGGTCCACTGCGGCAATTCGAAGTGGCGGAAATACGATAACCCGAACTTCAGGCAATAGAATGAAAGATATGAAGGTCTTTGCCGGCAATGCGAACCCCGCCCTGGCTGGGGATATATGTAACTATCTCGGAGTGCCTCTGTCTGCTGCGGAAGTACGTCGTTTCAGCGATGGGGAGATTTTTGTCGAGATCGGCGAAAACGTTCGCGGTCGTGATATTTTTATCATTCAGCCGACCTGTCCGCCTGTAAATGATCATCTTATGGAATTGGTGATCATGGTTGACGCTTTGCGGCGCGCATCTGCCCGGCGGATTACCGCTGTTCTGCCGTACTACGGCTATGCCAGGCAGGATCGCAAGGTTGCACCCAGAGTGCCTATTACCGCCAAGGTTGTTGCTGAGATGATGATGGTTGTGGGGGTGCGGCGTGTCCTGACCATGGACCTCCATGCCGGACAGATTCAGGGCTTTTTTAATATCCCGGTGGACAACCTGTTTGCCGCCCCGGTTCTGCTTGATTATATTTCGCAGGAACTGCAGAATGATGTGGTTATGGTTTCTCCGGACGCGGGCGGTGTTGAGCGGACCCGCGCTTTTGCCAAACGGTTGAATGCCAGCCTGGCGATTGTCGACAAGCGTCGCGACCGGGCCAATGAATGCAAGGCGATGAACGTAATCGGCGATGTTGCCGGAAAAACCGCGATTCTTCTGGACGATATGGTTGATACCGCAGGAACTTTGTGCGCCGGGGCCGATGCCCTTATCGAAGCGGGCGCCAAGCAGGTATATGCCTGCTGTTCCCATGGGGTGCTTTCCGGCCCGGCCATCGAACGGCTGGAAAAATCAAAGATTACGACCCTGGTTATTACCGACAGTGTTCCACTCAGCGAAGCTGCACGGAACTGCAAGAAGATCAAGGTGCTTTCCGTTTGCAAACTGTTGGGAGAAGCGGTAAAGCGAATTCATAGTGAGGATTCTGTCAGTTCATTATTTGTTTAGTGAGTAAGACAGAGATATCTATACAACCGGAGGCCACTGTTCGACACTGTGGCCGTTGCTGGTTTTTTGTTGTGAGAATCGGTACATGAGGAGGTTAGTTCAATGTTGCAAATCGATATGACGGCGCGAGTCCGGAAAACTGTTGGCAAAGGTGCGGCACGGACAATGCGCAGGGCGGGAAACACCCCTGCTATTATTTATGGTCCGCAGGGAGATCCTGTTTCCCTGGAATGCAACACCAAGGATCTTACCTTGGGCTTGCTCTCCATCCATAGAAAGAATGCTTTCATTAATCTGGAGATTGATGAAGACGGCAAGAAATCCGTACGTCACGTTATTACCCGCGAGATTCAGACGGATCCGGTGCAGGATACGGTTCTGCATGCAGATTTTTATGAAGTTTCCCTTGATAAGCCCATGGTTTTTCAGGTTCCCCTCAAATATGTCGGCAAAGCCAAAGGCGTTGTTCTGGGCGGAGATATGACCATCGCCAAGAATAAGGTTTCTGTTACGGGTAAACTGCTCGATATTCCCGATGTTATTGAGGTTGATGTTACTCCCCTGGATCGTGGCGCAACCCTGACCTGCAAAGACCTTGGTCTCTCCGCAGGAATATCCCTCGTGAGCAAAGGGGATACCGTGTGCGTTTCTATCTCCGGCGCCGCAGAGTAGACGACTGGAAGAACATCTTTTCAATACCGTGTGGTAAAAGCCGAAGAAGGGAGCTTCCTTTTTTCGGCTTTTTCTTTTTCCGGTTCAGCGGGCATGGAGGCACAAAAAACGCTTCATGAAAAGGTTACTGGAAAAAATCGTCCTGTTTTTTTCAACTTCTCGGCAGAAGTTTGACCGTATAGAGGAAAATATCGTGTACGTCGTGGTTGGCTTGGGAAATCCCGGAAAAGAGTATGCTGTTACCCGGCACAATATCGGTTTTATTTTTCTTGATTATCTGGCGGAAAAATACCGGTTTACTTTCAAGGGAACAAAATGGCAGGCGGAAACGGCCAAAGATCTGTCCTGGGGGTATCCCGTCCTTTTTGTCAAACCGCAGACCTATATGAACAGAAGCGGCAGCGCGGTCAGAGCGATTGCTGATTTCTATCAGATCGATGTGGACAAGATTATAGTTGTTCATGATGACCTGGATCTTCCTCTTGGTCGAACCAAGATCATAACAAACCGCGGAGCCGGCGGCCATAACGGAATCCGTTCTCTGATCGAGCATCTTGGCGGCAAAGATTTTGTCCGGGTACGGGTTGGAATCGGGCGTCCGGACAATGTGGAGAAGGTGAGTGATTTTGTCCTTTCCCGCTTCGGGCAGGATGAGGCGCCCATGGTGCTGGAAGAGCTTCATCGTATTGAGACGGCAGTGCGTCTTGTTATGGAAGAAGGTTTATCCGTTGCCATGAATCGGGTCAATACGGACCAGTCGTAATCTAATGTGCTGTAATATCATGGTTTTTTAAGATTGCTTTGATAATTCTGTGATTCATGGTATAGTTCCCTCCTAATCTTCTTCATTTCTTCGTCGGCGTTGGAGTGCTTCCTTGTTTAAAAAGGAATAGGGCGCTCCATTGTTGATGAAAGGGAGGCACACGTGTTTAACGTTGGTGATATGGCAGTATATCCGGCCCATGGCGTTGGCAAAATAGAATCCATTGAGCAGCGTCAGGTCGGGGACAAGAAGCAATCCTTTTATGTGATGAAGATTCTTGATTCAAGCATGGTTATCATGATCCCCACGGTCAGTTGCCAGAATGTGGGGTTGAGAAACATCATCAGTGCCAAAGATGTGAGTAAAATCTATGATATCCTGAATGAAAAGGATGTCGAAATCGTAACCCAGCCCTGGAACCAGCGTTACAGGGAGTACATGGAAAAAATCAAAACCGGTTCTGTGTATGAGATTGCCTCGGTGCTCCGGGATCTTTTTCTCCTGCGTGTTGATAAGGATCTTTCTTTTGGCGAACGTAAGATGATGGACACCGCCAAAAGCCTTCTGGTGAAAGAGATTGCTCTTGCCAGTGAATTTAAAGAATCCGAGACCCAGGTGGAAAAAAATATCGAACAGATTTTTTCCTGATCCAGGTCGGTTGGCCGATGTGTTTCCTGTGTTATTTTTTTGTATAGATTCGCCTGTGCTATCATCCGGTAGCACAGGCTTTTTTTTATGCCGAATTCATTTCTTCACTTCCACACATGACCTCACTTTTTGTCTCACCATGAGCCTATGAGCCGGAATCATCATTTTATCATCGAGAGGGCAGGGCAGCGCCTTGATCTGTATCTGGCAACCCAGCTCGAAGATGAAGGGGTGACGCGTTCACGGATTCAGCAGTTTATCCGCGACGGAATGGTCACGGTGAACGGGACCGCCCGAAAAGCCAAGTATCTTCTCCAAGCTGGAGATGACATCATGGTTACAATCCCTCCGGTAACTCCTTCCGAGTTGGTTGGCGAGCCTGTCGAATTTGTCACCCTGCATGAGGACGAGGAGCTCATTGTTCTCGTCAAACCTCCCGGCATTGTTGTCCATCCTGCCGCCGGGCATAGTTCAGCAACGTTGGTGCATGGACTTTTGTATCATTGCTCCGGGTTGTCCGGGACGAACGGGGAACTGCGCCCCGGGATCGTTCATCGTCTGGATAAGGATACCTCAGGCGTTATGGTGGTGGCTAAAACGGATTTTGCCCATCAGGCTCTGGCCGATCAGTTCAAGCGGCGCGAAGTGAAAAAAATATATCAGGCTCTGGTGGATGGCAGGCCGATCGGTCAATCCGGAAGGGTTGATCTGCCCATTGGCCGTCATCCTGTGCATCGTAAAAAAATGGCGATTCGTGATGATGGCCGGGAGGCTGTGACCAACTGGCGAGTCCTTGATCGGTTTGTTCATGGCTTGACCCTTCTTGAACTTGGGTTGGAAACGGGGCGCACTCATCAAATACGGGTGCATATGGCTGCCTTGTCTCATCCTGTTGCCGGTGATTCCGTTTATGGCCGGAAAAACTCCCTGTATCCGGAACTGGGAATAACCCGTCAATGCCTCCATGCGCATACGCTTGCTTTCTCGCATCCCCGCACCGGGGAAAAATTGCAGTTTACCGCTCCGCTCTGGAAGGATATGCTGTATACACTTGAATTGTTGCGGCAGGCCGCCGGGGATTAGATTTTTTACAGGGGATAATAGTGGCACAGCTGGCGCGGACATCCGTGATTGCCATCACCGGTGGGATGGGCTCGGGTAAGAGCTCGGTGGCAGCCTATCTCTGTGAGATCGGCGGGGCCATGCTGCTCAGTGCCGATCTCATTTGCCGCCAGCTTCTTGAGCCGGAGAAGCCCGGCTGGCTTGCCATGCAGAAGGCGTTTGGCGAGAGATTTTTTGTGGCGGACCGAACCATTGACAGACCGTTGTTGCGCAAGGTTCTTTTTGAGGATCACGGGTTTCGTCGTGAGCTCGATGCCCTGCTCCATCCTCTGGTTCGCAACAAGATCGTTTCTCTTGTTGGTAAAGATGAGGCAAAGTACGTTGTCGAGGTGCCGTTACTTTATGAGGCGCACTGGGAGCATGATTTTCCCCGGGTTGTCGTGGTGTACGCAGAGGATGCAATATGCCTGCAACGGCTCATGCTGCGCGATCGGATAAGCGAGACCGAGGCGAAAAAAGCCATCGGCACACAACTGCCCCTATCGCAAAAAGCCCTTCTCGCGGATCATGTTATTGACAACAGTGGTCTGTGGTCTGAAACCTGTTCGCAGATTCTGCATTTGCGAAACGTACTTTGGGATGAGGCTGATTGCGTCGTTGGATGATGCTGAGTCGGGTCGATTCCAATGGGTAATTCCGGGTGCGTGAAAAAGCATGGTGAAGCCAGTGAAAATGAATACAGATACTGATCCAGGGAAATCGGGGCAGAGTAAATCACCGATTCAAGTTTTCGCTATTGCCCTGGGGCTTATTTTTTTCGGGGAACTCGCCATCATGCGGCTTCTTACCTTTTTTCCAGAAATGACTCCAAGTTCCGCCGCTCTGGTGGACGGAATTCTTCTTGCCTGCCTGTTCTTGCCATTGTGGTTTTTTCTCTCTTACAGGCCCATGCGTGAAAAAAACAAGGAGTGCAATCGAGAGCGGCAGGAAATCAAGCGGCAGAACGTTTTTTTGCACACGGTGCTCGACGCATTGCCCTTCCCTTTTTATGTGATCGACGCCAATGACTATCGGGTGAAAATCATCAACAGGGCTGCGGGAACAAATGAAACCGGAGATCTCACCTGTCATGCCCTTTCCCATAAAAGCACGACCCCCTGTGAGGGAGGCGAACATCCCTGCCCCATGGTCGAAGTGAAGAAAACCGGCAAACCGGTTGTTCTCGAGCATCTTCACTATAATCGGCAAGGCGCTCAACGGGTTATGGAGGTGCACGGCTACCCGATTTTTGATGAATCCGGCAACATTGTCCAGATGATCGAATCATCAGTGGATATAACCCAGCGTAAGCTGGCAGAGGATGCGCTGAGGAGAAGTGAAGCGAATTTGCAGGATTTCCTCGACAACGCCAATGACCTTATCCAGATTCTTGGTCTGAACGGACAATTCCTTTATGTCAACCGCTCCTGGAAAATGGTTTTGGGCTATGACGAGACAGAGATCGGGAATATGGGCATCCATGATATTTTGCACAAGGATTCCCGGAAAAGCTCTCTTGGGTTGTTCAGCTCAATCAGCCGAATATCTCAGGCGGTGGAGCATGAACTGCTTTTTGTTACCAAGCACGGAAAAACCATAGTTGTTGAGGGAAGCATCACCACCCAGATGGAAGAGGGGAAGCCGGTCGCGGTGCGTGGCATATTCAGGGATATCACCAAGCGGAAACAGCTTGAAGAGCAGTTTCTGGAACAGAAGAACTTTACGGAAAAAATTCTCAGCTATTCCGCAGTGCCGATTTTTGTTCTGAACAAGAATCACGAGGTTACCAACTGGAATAAGGCTTGTGAAAAAATGACCGGGATTCCGGCACAGAAGATTGTCGGTACCAGTGATCACTGGCAGGCTTTTTATCCCAGCAAGCGGGACTGCCTTGCCGATCTGGTGCTTGACGAGTCGTATGATTCGCTTCCGCAGTTTTATGAGGCTTTTGAAACTTCTGCCTTTTTGGAGGAGGGGGTCAGTTCCGAGGGGTGGTTTGAGAACATAGGTGGAAAAAAGCGTTACGTTGCCTTCGATGCTGTTCCGATCTACAACAGAGCCAATGAATTGGTTGCCGTCATAGAAACTTTGCAGGATATAAGCGAGAGAAAAAAATTGGAAGAGGCCCTGGAGCGGCTGGCCACCACCGATGCCCTCACCGGATTGTGCAATCGGCATCGATTTAACGAACTCTTGCAACAGGAGGTGGATCGGGCCAAACGTTATCATACTCCGCTCTCTCTGATCATGTTTGACCTGGACCATTTTAAAAAAATTAATGACACATACGGTCACGCTGTTGGTGATCTGGTGTTGCAGGATGTAGCCAAGGTAATCCGCAAAAATGTCCGGGCGTCTGATTGGGTTGGGCGCTGGGGTGGCGAGGAATTTCTGGTTCTTTGTCCCGAAGCCACAGAAGAGGATGTGCTGGTCATTGCCGAGAAGTTGCGGGACACAGTGGAGAAACATGTCTTTGAAACTGTAAAGACTATTACCGTCAGTTGCGGGGTGACCCGTTTCAAACCGCATGATTCGGTGGATACTTTTGTCAGCAGGGCTGATGAAGGGTTGTACAGAGCCAAGGACAAGGGAAGGAACATCGTTGAGATTATCTAAGCAATGAATCCCGCCTGATTTTTGTCGCAGTTCTTGATGATACAGTGTGGGCGTATATGTTCCGTGAATCTTTTTGTTGAGTTCACAGATCCTTCTGTGAAAAGCTCCTATTTCTCTTGCCATATTGCTAAAGATAAAAGAGCTGCGGCCCTGCGGTATACTTTCGTGATCTGGAAAGGATATCGTAAAAACGGAGAATTACGTCGCGAGATATTCCCCGGAAAAAGAAACGACCGAGGAAAAAAGTGTTTAAGGGTTTAATTAAAAGTTGTAAGGTGCTGTGGCAAAAATGAACCGGGACAATTTCAAAGATAAGGCGGCAATTTTTGGACGATAAATCTTTTCAGTATACACCAACGGAAGGCGATGTGAAGAATCGGACAGCTCCGTTTTCCGTAAATGAGCATGACCATGTGCATCGGCAGCGGGAAGAAATCGACTTTCTTTCCGGGAGCCGTTTTTCCCAGATTTTTCTTGATTGCGCAAACGATTTGATCCAGAGCATCGACCGGTCCGGGAGATTCCTCTATGTCAACAAGGCGTGGCGGGAAACTCTGGGATACGATGATGCCGAGATTGGCGCGCTTTCCATTTTTGATATTCTTGACCCGGATTGCCGGGAGCATTGCGCGACCCTGTTTCGGGACATTGCCGCAGGCAAAATATCGCATACCTATGAGGTGGTTTTTGTTGCCAAGTGCGGTCGCAAGATTCCGGTGGAAGGAAAAATCAGCACGGATTTTAAGGACGGCGAACTGATAGCCACCAGGGGAATCTTTCGTGATCTCAGTCACCGAAAAGAGGCGGAAGATCTTCTGCGGGATCAGAAGATTTTTACTGAAAAATTGATCCGCTATTCTGCAGTGCCTATTTTTGTGCTGGATCCGCAGCACAGGGTTACCGATTGGAACCGTGCTTGCGAGATGCTCACAGGCATCCCTGCTGAGCAGATCGTGGGAACAACGAATCACTGGCAGGCATTTTACCGGGAAAAACAGTCCTGTCTGGCCGATCTTGTCATTGATTCCGCTCAACGGCGCAAAATTGCAACCCTGTACAGCGTAGTCCGAGATTCTGAAGCTCTGGAGGAGGGCATTCACGCGGAGGAATGGCTGGATGCCGTTGGTGGAGAGCGTCGTTACCTGTCCTGTGATGCCGTGCCTATATTCAACCGCGACAAGGAACTTATCGCGGTTATTGAAACCCTGCACGATCTTACCGAACGGAAAAACATGGAAGAAGAACTCACCCGGCTGGCCACCACCGATGCTCTCACCGGAATCTACAACCGCGGCAAGATTGAGGAATTTCTAAAACAGGAAATCGCCAGATCCAGCCGCTATGGAAGCCCTCTGACAATCATTCTTTTTGACCTTGATCGTTTTAAGGATATAAACGACAGCCTCGGGCATACTATCGGAGATCAGGTTTTAAAAGAAGTTGCCGCTACGGTGGGTGGGCAGATTCGGGCGACAGATACACTGGGGCGATGGGGCGGTGAGGAGTTCATGGTGCTCTGCCCGGGAATCGTGGCTACTGAGGCGATCAGCATTGCCGAAAAATTGCGGCAACAGGTGGAAAACTTGCCGCTTGGAGTTACCATCAGTTGCGGACTTGCCGGATGTCGACAGGGCGAAAGCATGGATGAGCTGATCAAACGTGCGGACAAAGCGTTGTATGCGGCCAAGCATGCTGGTCGCAATCTGGTGCGGATGGCGGCCTAGGTTCTAAAAAAATCAGCGTATTTCGTCGCTGTCCACATAGGCGTAGGCGCTGTGTTTGTGGATGGATTCAAAACTCTCCACGCTTACGGAAAACCAGGTGATGGCCGGGTGGGCCATGGCCTGTTCCGCCACCTTGCGTACCGCATCTTCGACAAACATCGGGTTGTTGTAGGCCTTTTCCGTTACGTATTTTTCGTCCGGTCTTTTCAGCAGGGAATACACCTCACAGGATGCACCGGCCTCGGCCATGGCGATGAGATCCTCCATCCAGATGAATCCTGAGTACTTGACGGTGAGATTCACCTCGCCCCGCTGGTTATGGGCGCCGCATTCACTGATTTCCCTCGAGCAGGGGCATAAGGTAGTTACCGGCACCCAGACCGAGAGGATGAAATCCTCGTCTTTGCCGATGCCGCCGGTGAACCGGCAGGTATATTCCATAAGTCCGGTTGTACCGGTCACCGGCGCTTTTTTCTCCAGAAAATATGGGAAAGTCATTTCCACATGGGCTGATTCCGCCCGCAACTCTTCTTTCACCTCGGCCAGCAGATTTCTGAATATCCGGTTACTCATCTCATCCTGGTAGGTATTCAAAAGCTTGATGAAGGTGGAAACGCAAGACTCCCGGTACTGACGCGGCAGGCTGACCTGAAGGCTGATGCTGGCAACGGTATGCTGCATGCCGCCGGATTTTTCGCGCACCCGTACCGGATAGCTGATATCTTTTATGCCGACGGTATTGAGTTTCATGGTGGGAAGATATATACACCATTTGATCGGGGGCGCAAAGTGCGAAGCCGTTATCGCAACACAATATTGTCTTGTGCGGGGCTAAAGATCACAAATAATTGTGGCAAAATCATCAGGAAAATGAAAATTGATCTGTAGCGGCCATAAACTGTCCCTGCAGGGCTCATGATGTCGCTTGGCCGAAGAGTTGGAACTGTGGTAGGCTGGAAAACCGTGGGAGGAGGCGGCTGAAAAGATGAGCGAGGAGAGTCGGGTCCGACTGGATAAATGGCTGTGGGCCGCCCGTTTTTTTAAGACTCGTTCACTGGCGTCCCAAGCTGTTGCCGGCGGTAAGGTTCAGGTGGATGGTCTTCGGGTAAAGCCTTCTCGGGAGGTGGTTGTGGGTGATTCCCTGCGGATACAGAAGGATCAGGAAGAATTTATTATAGTTGTTCATGGTATCAGCGGCCAGCGCCGGGGGGCGCCCGAAGCACAATTGCTCTATGAGGAAACTCAGGACAGCATTGCTGCCCGTGGTGAGGCCAGGGAAACCAGGCGTCTTTTAAGGGTCGTTGGCGCTTCGCCGCCAGGCAGGCCAGGTAAGCGGGATCGTCGGCTGATCAGGAGATTTACCAAGAAAGAGGAATAAGGGGTGGGGAGATGCGACTGCTTTTTTTGATCCATCCATCTGTTTGCTTTGCGTCTTCGCCTCTTTGCGTTACAGTGTCGGTTCAAGGTTGATGGACTTGTCGCAACTCGAAATTTGTTTCAAACAGGTGCTTCGACAGGCTCAGCATGAACGGAATATCATTGCGTTAAGACAATTCCAGTTCGCCCTGAGCTTGTCGAAGGGCAGTCGTTGTGTGCCCTTCAAGGTTTACGGCAGAGGTTGTTTTGAGATAACATCCAGGAGGAAAACATGAAAAAAGTAGAAAGGGCGTTGATCAGCCTGACAGATAAATCCGGGATCGAAGGATTTGCCCGGGAGCTTGAACAACTGGGGATCGAGATCCTTTCCACCGGCGGCACTGCCAAGAAAATGCGGGACAGCGGCATCAAGGTAAAGGATGTTTCCGAGTTCACCGGTTTTCCTGAGATGCTGGACGGTCGGGTCAAGACCTTGCATCCCAAAGTGCACGGCGGCATTCTCGCCCAGAAAACCAACCCTGACCATGTCAAACAGATGCAGGAGCATGGCTTGCAGGCCATCGATCTGGTTGCGGTTAATCTCTATGCTTTTGAGAAAACCGTCGCAAATCCCTCTTGTACTCTGGGTGATGCCATTGAAAATATCGACATCGGCGGCCCCACCATGCTGCGGTCCAGCGCCAAGAATTTTCAGGATGTCACGGTGATTGTCGATCCGGCGGATTATCCGCAGGTACTCGCCGAGATCAAGGCCACCGGCAATACCACGCTCAAGACCCGTTTCCGTCTCGCGGTAAAAGTCTTTGCTCTGACCAGCACCTATGACACAACCATTGTCAACTGGCTGAACACCGTGGATGTCGACTCCAATCCGTATTTCAAGTAGGTGGCGCCGATGAAGATGGCGGTATTGCTTTCCGGCTCCGGCAGGACCCTTGATAACTTCCACGAACGGATTATTGCCACCACCATGCAGGGGAGCATCGAGGTGGTTATTTCCAACGTGGAGGACGCCCTTGGCCTGGATAAGGCCAGAAAGTATGGGTATTCGGCCTTCCATGCCAAGGACAATACCGCCATCAACACCATCCTGCAGGATCACAACATCGAACTGGTGCTGCTGGCAGGCTATCTGAAACTTTATGAGCCCCCTGCAAATCTGCGCCGGGCAGTGCTTAACATTCACCCCTCTCTGATCCCTTCTTTTTGCGGGACAGGGATGTATGGCATGCGGGTGCATCGGGCTGTCAAGGCGCGTGGGGTCAAGGTGACCGGTTGCACGGTGCACTTTGCCAACGAGGTGTATGACGAAGGGCCGATTGTGGTCCAGCGATGTGTGCAGCTTGATGAGAGCGATACCCCAGACGATATCGCCCATAAAGTTTTTGATGCGGAATGCGAGGCATATCCCGAGGCGATCAACAAGGTGGTGGCGCGGGGAATCGATTCTTTTTGGCCGTAATCCGGCAGGTGTCGCTTTTAATCCTGGAGGAAAAGAGATGGAAAAACGGATCATGTCGGCAGAGGATATAGACCGGTCACTGCACCGGATTGCCCTGCAAATTGTGGAAAACAACCATGGTGTTGCCAATCTGGCCATAATCGGCATCCATACCGGCGGAGTCTTTCTCGCCGACCGTATCCAGAAACTGATCCAGGACAGGGAGAAGATCGCGCTGCCCACCGGCACCTTGGATATAACTCTGTATCGGGACGACTGGAGTCTGGCCAGCCAGAATCCCATCGTCAAGAAAACCAGCATTGCCTTTCCCGTGGAAGAGATGGTGGTGGTTCTTGTCGATGATGTTATTTTCACCGGCCGCACCATCCGGGCTGCCATGGACGCGTTGATGGACATCGGCCGCCCTCTTTGCATCCAACTGGCTGTTCTGGTTGACCGGGGCGGTCGTGAGTTACCGATCCAGCCCGATTATGTGGGAATGGATATTCCGGTCAAAGCCGATGAGCATGTGCATGTGCGTCTTGCCGAAAAAAGCGGGGCGGATGAAATCGTGCTTGTGGGCCAGTAGTAATTGGCTCTCTGTTTCAGCAGGGGCAGGAATATCTTCTGGAAATGAGTAAATATGCAGTAAGCGCTTGTCGGTCAGGAAGATCATGAGT
>JAHJTI010000253.1 GCA_018829945.1 Pseudomonadota bacterium
CAACCCCTTGCTCCCCGCCATTTTCCCATCGGCACCGTGCCGGCCACCCTGCTCATGATGCTCACCACCTTTTTACGAAGGAGGATCCCCATTCAGCCGTTGCCGCCCAGTTGCTGGGAGCGGTATGATCTGATTGTCCTGGCCGGGCCCACCTGGTCTTATAACCCCAGCGGCCCGGTTTTGTCCCTGCTTGATCGGGATGGGGCAAGGCTGTTTTCCGGACAACAGGTTCTGCCGTTGATTTCCTGCCGGGGTTACTGGCGGATGCACTGGCTGAGTTTGCGCTGGCAGCTTGAAAGCCTGGGCGCCATGGTGGTCAACAAGATGGTTTTTGCCCATCCCTGCAAGGAGCCCTGGCGAACCATCGGGGTATTTTTGAAGCTCGCCGGTCGGGTGCCGGAGCGATCCGGATGGCTTGGCCGATATTATCCGCGTTACGGTCACAGCCGGGAACAGCAGGAGGAGGCCTTTTCCTTTGGCGCAACCATCGGCCAGTCCCTTCAGTGTGGTAAATCCCTGGCGGGCCTCACTTTAGTTTCTGAGCGGACCGGATCGGACGATTCATAGTCGTTGCGCCCGGTTCCAAAGAGGATGAAGTCCTACATCACAACAGGTATTGCCGCCTCGCGGTAATTCTTTGAATGCGTGCGGTTCTGTTCCCCCCCCCTTGGCATAAGTCTTCAGAATTCAATGCCCTTCCGGGCCTTGATGCCCTTTTGAAAGGGATGTTTTATGACACGCATCTCGGTGACCAGATCCGCGTACTCGATGAGTCCCTGAGTGGCGTCTCGGCCGGTTATCACCAGGTGCAGCCGCTGCGGCCGCGCCCGAAACAAGTCGAGAATCTCTTCTTCCGCAACCAGGCCCAAGGTGATCAGGTAGGTGAGTTCGTCGAGGACTATGAGATCGTATGCATCGCTCATTATTTTTTCCCGGGTGAGTTGCCAGCCTGCCATGGCAGCCTTTTTCACGGTTTCCTTGTCCTGTTTCCAGGTAAAGCCGGTTCCGGCGAGATGCAATGCAACCTGTCCGGGAAACCCGGTGGCGAGGGCGAGAGCTTCTCCACTTTTGGTTGTCCCTTTAATGAACTGAATGATGCAGACCTGCAATCCCTGGCCAACCGCGCGGAGAGCCTGCCCAAAGGCCGCTGTCGTTTTTCCCTTGCCGTGTCCCGTATTGATGATAACCAAGCCCTGTGTCGTTGCCATCTGTTCCTTTAAGGCGTTTCGGAGGTTTGCTCCGCTTGCGGGAAGCGGGTGGAGGGTGAGTATCGGGTCGTGCGGAATTTTTCCATTTGTTTGCGGTAAAAATCCTTGTGCGTCACTGCCCTGGCAAGTGCTTCCTCTTCAATAGCCAGCGCTTTTTCCAGATTGTTGTTTGCCCAGTACGCCGTGGCCAGGGTATCGAGCATGTGCGGATTTTTTTCCGTTGATGCTTTCTGAGCGAGGAGCAGGGCTCTTGCCGGATCGCGCAGGGACGGTTCCTGCGCGGTGAGGAGAAGCCAGGCCAGGTTGTTTAAGGCTTCCGCGTTGTCCGGGTTAAGCCGGATTGCCTGTTCATAGGAGTAACGGGCATCCTGTTCCTGGGTCAGGCTGTATTGTAGATCCCCCAGCAGTTGGAACCAGAGACCATTGTTCGGCTGTTCTTGTATTTTTTGTCGGATGATGGCCTCGGCGAATCGGGCTTTCGGCGCTTCGCTCAAAAGATCTTGGGGCATCTGCCACGCGGCAAAACCGCCCGCAATAACAATTGCAGTGTACAGGATCAAGGCCAGGTGGACCTTGCGGTGATGGCGAGTGATCCAGGCCGGGTCTGTCTCGCAGCGGCGCAGATAATCGATGCGCTGGCCCAAACCGAAATGGTGCCAGCTGGGCAGATCCCTGATATTTCCGCTGAGCAGTGCGATCTTTTCAAAGACCCGAATCAGGGGAGAGGCGTGCCCCATGGCGGACAAGGCATACAGGTCCGCCTGCCGTTCAAAGTTGCGCATGAAAAAGCCAAAGACGAAACGAAAATAGCCGAGCATCAGGGCAAAAAGAATGAAGGCGCTGGCCAGAGTGAGAATCGTGTCCGGAGATTTCCCGGTCAGTGCGATCA
>JAHJTI010000254.1 GCA_018829945.1 Pseudomonadota bacterium
CGGCGCAAGGCCACGGAAAGCGAGCTGGTTCTGGCCCGTGATGCGGCCGAAGCGGCCAGCCGGGCCAAGGATGAATTTCTTGCCAACATGAGCCATGAGATCAGGACGCCCATGAACGGCATCCTCGGCACCCTGCAGCTTATGCAGGACACGAAAATGGATGACGAGCAAAAAGATTATATACGAACCGCCCATTCATCGGCCGAAGCGTTGCTCTCCATTCTCAATGATATCCTCGATTTTTCCAAGATCGCTGCCTACAAGATGGTGCTTGAGGACATTCCCTTCAGCCTGCGCACACTGGTGGAAGATCTGGTGAACCTGCTCAGCAATCAGTCGCAGGCTAAAAATGTTGCGTTGGTTGCGGAGGTTGACCCGCAGGTGCCGGAGATGCTTCTCGGCGACCCCACCAGAATGCGCCAGGTGCTGACCAATTTCATGACCAACGCAGTCAAATTTACCGAACAGGGCGAGGTGCGGGTCCGGGTGGTGTGTTTGTCGTCCTTTGCCTCCCGCGTGGTTTTGCGCCTTGAAGTCTGTGATACCGGCATCGGCATTTCCCCGGAAAAACAGAAAGACCTGTTTCAGAGCTTTACCCAGGCGGATGGTTCCACCACCAGAAAATACGGTGGCACCGGGCTGGGGCTGGCCATTGTCCGGCAGCTTGTCCTGATGATGGGCGGCAAGATCGGGGTGGAGAGTGAGCCCGGTAAAGGCTCCACCTTCTGGTGCGAGCTGGATTTTCCCGTGGCGACTGCGCAGGTCGAGGAGAAGAAAGAGAAGGCAACTCAGGTTGTGGGCGCTTTGGCAGGGTGTGTGCTGCTGGTGGAAGACAACAAGGTCAATCAGATGGTGGCCAACAAGATGCTCACCGCCATGGGCTTGACCGTGGATATTGCGGAAAACGGGGAAAAAGCCCTGGCCGCTCTGGCGGAAAAGCAATACGATCTGGTGCTCATGGATTGCCAGATGCCGGTGCTGGATGGGTATCAGGCAACGAAAGCATTCCGGAGCCGGGAGATCCAGGGAGAAAAGCGGCTGCCGATTATCGCCATGACCGCCAACGCTCTGGAGGGAGACCGGCAGAAATGTCTGGATGCGGGCATGGATGATTATCTTGCCAAGCCGGTGAAAAAAGAGCTGCTGCGCGCACTTCTCGAAAAATGGCTTCCCGCCTCCGCTTCGTAATTTTTTTGTAGTCCTCTTGGTCGATCCTTGTAATGCCGGCCCTTTCCCAACATCCATGTTCCGGCCGGGAAACCACTTCCGGTCATGCATCCCTCACTCTCTCCCTGTCCGGAACCATTGAAATCGTCTGGAGGACAGGGTATAGCATCAGTCATGCTCACATTTTTTCTTGATCACAGCGGGAAGGAAAAAGACAGCCGCAGACTGGTGACAAACGAACTGATCAAGCTGGTGCTTGATTCCGGATACTCCAGCAATATCACGGCATTTATCCTGAGTATCGCTCTCTGCATGATGGTGCGTCCGGTTGTTGTCTCGCCTGTTTGGCAAGGCTGGCTGGCCGGCATGGCCGTGCTTTTTCTCGTCAAGCTGGGTCTTATTTTCTGTTTTCGCAGGCAGCAGAACAGCAGTGAGCCCATCACGCTGCGCTGTGTGCAAGTATATCTCTATATGGTGTTTTTCACCGGCCTCATGTGGGGAATGGCGGTGATTTTGTTTTTCTCCGCTACCACCATTATGGAGCAGATGGCGTTATTTTTCATTGTTGCCGGGCTCACCGCCGGTGCCATTCCCATTCTCTCCCCCTTGCGCAATCTCTATTTTCTCTATATGGGCTGCCCTCTGGTCCCCTTTGCCTATTTGCTCCTGATTCACGGCGGCCAGTTTTATAACCTGATGGCCACCGTTATTACGCTATACACCCTGATGCTGATCAAATCGGCAACCCGTATGCAGAAGGCTCTGGTCGTCACTCTGGAGACGCGGTTTGCCAACGATATCCTGGTTAAGGAACTCCGTCACGCCAACGCGGAAGCCGAGGCTGCCGGGCGGGCCAAGGATGAGTTTCTCGCCAACATGAGCCACGAGATCCGAACCCCCATGAACGGTATCCTCGGTACCCTGCAGCTCCTGCAGGACACGAAGATGGATGGGGCCCAGTCCGGTTATGTGAAAACCGCCTATTCCTCGGCGGAATCGTTACTGTCCATTTTGAACGATATTCTTGATTTTTCCAAGATTGTTGCCGGAAAACTGGTTCTGGAGGATATTCCCTTCAGTCTGCGCATACTGGTGGGAGACCTGGTAACCTTGTTCGCCAGCCAGGCCCAGGCGAAAAATGTCGCCCTGATCGCGGAGATCGATCCGCAGGTGCCGGAGATGCTTCTCGGCGACCCTACCCGGATGCGGCAGGTGCTGATTAATTTCATGACCAACGGCATCAAGTTCACCGAACAGGGCGAGGTCCGGGTTGTGGTCCGGTGCTTGTCCGCCGTTGCCTCCCGGGTGAGTTTGCGGCTTGAGGTCAGGGATACCGGCATCGGCATATCCGCGGAAAAC
>JAHJTI010000255.1 GCA_018829945.1 Pseudomonadota bacterium
CTCCAGCCAGGTGATGGACTTGAGGTCCAGATGGTTGGTGGGCTCGTCCAGCAGCAGGATGTCGGGGTTGCCGAACAGGGCCTGGGCGAGGAGAACCCGCACCTTGTCGCCGCCTTCCAGCTCCTTCATCTTTTTGTCGCGGAACTCCTCGGGGATGCCCAACCCTTTGAGCAGAACCGCTGCTTCAGACTCCACCTCGTAGCCGTTCATCTCGGCAAACTCCGCCTCGATGTCCCCGGCCCGGATGCCGTCCGCTTCGCTGAGTTCGGCCTTGGCGTAGAGCGCTTCCCGTTCGTGCATCAGGTCGTAGAGCTGCTTGTGGCCCATGACCACCGTGTCGAACACGGTATTTTCGTCAAAGGCGAAATGGTCCTGGCGCAGCATGGCGATGCGCTCCTTGGGGCCGACCACGATCTCGCCCTTGTCCGCTTCCTTTTCTCCTGCGAGAATCTTGAGGAAGGTGGATTTGCCGGAGCCGTTGGCGCCGATGAGCCCGTAGCAGTTGCCAGGGGTGAACTTGATGTTGACGTCTTTGAAGATAATTCGCTTCCCGTAGGAGAGGGCGACATTGACTGCGCTGATCATGGTATTTCCTTGGGTTGTGATGGTGAAAGCAGGGTGCGTTTCCGGCGTCTTCTCTGGAAATGAGGGGGGTGTCGGATATTATAAACCACGCAATATACGGTAGATGGTTGAAAATAACAATGGGCGGGGAATTTTTTTCGGAAGCGGAGGAATGCGTGTTGTTGCTCAGGAGACCACCAGCTTTTCCAGCTTATCAAGGGTGTATGTTTTATCCTTGCGCAGATCAATATGCTCAAGCTCAACTGTTATTTCCAGGCCTGCTATGCTGGTAAATGAGTCGAACGCCTCGGTTTCAAGGTCAAAATGGGTTCTGTTTAGAGTGGC
The DNA here is from genome assembly GCA_018829945.1 of Pseudomonadota bacterium. Classification (GTDB taxonomy): domain Bacteria; phylum Desulfobacterota; class Desulfobulbia; order Desulfobulbales; family Desulfurivibrionaceae; genus Thiovibrio. The sequence goes on from JAHJTI010000255.1 coordinate 910, forward strand.
AAAATCATTGCCGTAGGCCCTGAAAATCAGAGATTCAGGATAATGTGTCTGGAGTTCGACAGCAAAGTCCTGCAAAAGTTGATTCCCTTTCGCCCATCCCTCACGTTTGTTGTATTCCTGCACATGTGTCAGATGCAGAATATGAAGGCATGAGTATTCCTGGAGATTCTGGTTGTTCTGGAGAAAAATTCGCAGATACTCTTCATTGAAGAACCCGGTCAGTCTGTCATTAAAAAAATAGGAAAATCGTTTTTTCTCAATTTCCGTGGTCGGCGCCTGAGTGATGGCCACGGGGGTTGGGGTCTCCTTGAGCGCTGTAATGGCTGCGGTGACAACTTCAGGGTTAAACTGGCTGCCGCTGAGAGATTCAAGTTCAGTCAGGGCTTCCTGGATCTGTTTTCTCGGCTTATAGATACGATTGGTGGTCATGGCGTCGAAGGCATCGGCAACGGTCAGGATGCGGGAGAGGAGTGGAATATCATCGCCACTCAGTCCTGCGGGATAGCCCTGCCCATCATGGCGTTCATGATGGTAGCGGATGATCTCGGAGAGTTCTGCGTACATTTCAATGCCGGAAAGCATTTCGTACCCGGCCGAGGCGTGGAGCTTGATCAGGTCATAGTCCAGGCTATTGAGTTTTCCCGGCTTGAGAAGAACCGAATCCGGGGTGGCTATCTTGCCGATATCATGGAGAATGGCAGCCTTGTACAGATTTTCTGTTTCCCGCTCGTCAATGCCCATTGCCTTGGCGATCTTCTGGCAATACCTGGCCACTCGCTCGGTATGACCGGCGGTGTAGGTATCCCGTTGCTCAATCATGTTTACAAAGGTGAAGATTGTTTCCTGATAATTGGCTGTTCGCTCCAGAGTCAGTCTGGCGACCTCCTTCCTGTGCCGAAAAGAACCGATGGCGAAACCGAGATCACCGGCAAGCTCTTCAAGCATGGCGATCTCTTCCTGCTCAAATCCTTCCTGCAGCCAGGTGTAGATCGTGAGCGCCCCTAGCGGTTCAGACGATTCCCGGGCCCGAAGAGGGAGGGCGATGACAGACTGAAATCCTTTCATTTCGAGTTGGTCCCGCCAAGGGGTAAGATCCCTGCCCATGCCGGGATTGTGGATAACCGTGGTGTCTTCCCGGATGCATCTCGCGGTAGGGCTTTGGTAAAACGGCAGTTCGGGGGAGTCGATGGCATATGGCGGTTCCGCCAGGTATTTCTCGATCTCGTCGGAACTGTATATAGTCTTGATTGCTTTCCGGTCCAGCAGGCCGATCCAGCAGAAACCGTAATGCCCATGCTGCACGAAACGTTCGCAGGAATTTTTCAGCAGGACCTCCAGGTCGGGGGAGGTGATCAGTAATTTGTTGATGTCGGCCACGGTCTGCAGGATGCCCTTCAGGTAAATCTGCTGATCAAGCAGGGTGTTGATCTTTTCCGTCCGCTGGGCAACCTTTGTTTCAAGGCTGAGGTTCAGCATGTCCACTTCAAGTTTTTTCTTTTGCAGGATGCGATTCAA
>JAHJTI010000256.1 GCA_018829945.1 Pseudomonadota bacterium
GCAATATGAGCGCATAAACAAAGGCTGAGGAGATGCATTTAGCAACGAAACCATGACTGGAGACGCCATGGAAATTCATGACCCGAATCTGCACCTGAAGCTTATTGAAATGTGTGACTGTTATCTTGGCACAGACTATGCCCCCACTATCCAGAAAATAGCGGATGCGCCCTCCGCCGACATCCAGGAAGACGCCCTCCGTTACCTGGCCCTCTCCCTGCTCTTCGCTCTGACCGAAAAGGCCCACCAACTTTCCATCAAGCGGAAAAAAGACAAAATTACCGTCACCATCAAGCACGATGATGAGAAAATCGCCCTGCGTCCGCCGACGAGGGTTGTCTTCGAGAAGATCATCACCATCATGCGTGCCATCATTCATCTGGATGAAGACAAGGGTGGCCTGCCGCTGATCCTTGGTCTTAAAAATGATCAGATCGAAGTTCAGGTGAAAATCGAACGCACAGCGGACAAGGAAACCCTGAAGGTGAAATTTCCCGAATTGGGCTGAACACTTCGTCCCGCCTTGCCGACACAACCTGTATGCGAAGATATTCGATGCAGTCGCTACCCGACCATGCCCTGTCAAGGTGCAACAACTGGCTGTTTTTCCTTGACAATATGAGGGATGCCAATAAATAATCAAACATCTCCGGTATATTCGCACGCCTTTGGGAGCAGGCTCTTTTTTTTAAGCTTTTTCCCTCCCTGTCAGCACATGAACACAAGGAGCCGGTAATGACAAAAAAAGAAAGCGGTCCTGAAGAAACAGCGCACTGGGAGCTTAAGGACTTGCCTGTCGCTCCGGCCGGGGCAAGTCCTGCAGATGCTGACCTTGAAAAAATCATCCGCAAGAACTATCGCGAACCCATCGCCGACGATGATCCGGTCTGCGCCGAAATCAATGGCCTTACCCACCGTGTATGCGATATCGGCAGTCGCGGCCTTGGCCTCATCCTGTCCTCGCCTGGCACCTTCCAGGCAGGCTCCCCCTGCAGCATCACGCTGCATATCGGCAACAACACCATCACCCTCCGGGGAAAAATCTCCCACATCTCGCCGATCGAAACCACAGGTGAGTATCACTGCGGAATCGAGTTCGTCAACCTTGGCCAAAACGAAGAGCAGACCCTGCAGCATTTTCTGACAGCCCACCACACCAGACTCTTTGGCAAAACAAGCGGCGCTGCAGATCTTGGCAGGGATTGAACCGCAACCTCATCGTGGACCCAGAAGAGAAGAATGGCAGCAAAAAATAAAAAAGATATCATGGATGACCTTCTAAAGGGATCATCGGAAGACACGACGCATGAGGCATCAGCCCTTACCAGGTTGATTCATCGCACCGGAGAATCGTCAAGTGCCAAGCACCCCGCCGGAGATTCTTCGTGCCAGGATCAGAAAAAATCCCCAGCCGGCGACAGCAAGAAAAAATCCACCCACTATCTTTCCGAAGAGATTTTCGCCGACCTTGATGACGCGCGTGATAAAATAAACGAACTTGTGCAACCGCGCGTAAAATCCAAAATCTCAAAGTCACGAATTGTAAACCAGGCACTCAGGATGATCCTCAAGGAGTTTGAGGAAAAGGGCGAAAAAAGCCATCTGATCAAAGAGATACTAAAAGACATTCACCAGAAATAACACGAAGTTGGCCACACCAGGCCCGGAGACTTCACAATGATAATCACTTGCCCTCATTGCAAAAAAGACCACAATATCGATGAAAAGAGAATCCCGCCCAATGTCAAGATGGCCCGTTGCCAAGGCTGCGGGCAACAGTTTCCCCTCGAAATTCCAAAGGCGGAATCGCCTCCTCCCGCTTCTGCCCCAACTCCCGCGCCGCAACCGGTTTCACTCGAACCCTCCCCCGATCCGGATCCATCCCCCGGGATTCCATCACCTGGCGAAACCAGAAGGATCGGCGTTTCTTTGAGCAAAGGCGGGGTCGGCAAAACCACAACCTCGGTGAACCTCGCGGCCGGTCTTGCCCTGGCCGGGAAAAAGGTTCTCCTGGTTGATACCGACACCCAGGGGCAGTCGAGCTTCATGCTGGGAGTCAAGCCCAAGGGCGGGCTTACCGAATTGGTGACAGGTGAACTGTCCCCCCAGGAAGCAATTGTCCAGGCCCGCAAAAACCTGTGGATTTTGGCCGGCGGCAAATCCCTGGCAGGACTCAAGCGCCTTATCGACCGCAAGGATTACGGCGGTGAGCTGACCATTGCCCAGGCCCTGACACCGCTGGAAAAAGACTATGATTATGTGGTGGTGGATACCTCCCCGGGATGGGACCCGCTCACCGTGAATGTTCTTTTTTATGTGAACGAACTGATGACCCCGGTTTCCTTGGAAGTCATGTCCATCCAAGGGTTTGGCGAATTCCTGAAAAGTATCGCCTCAATCCAGAAGTTCCGCAAGGAAGTTCAGCTTCGATACATATTACCCACTTTCCGCGATATGCGGGTGAAGAGGGGGAGCGAGTTTCTGGAGGAGATTGAAAAAATATACGGGGAAAAGGTCTGCGCCCCGATCCGTTACAATGTCCGGCTGTCCGAAGCTCCGGCGTATGGTCAGACCATTTTTGAGTTTGCTCCCGGGTCCAACGGCGCCCAGGACTACCGCGAACTCATCCGCAAGGTCACCGGCGAACCGGATCTTTTCACCTGACCCGCATCCTGTCCGCGCTCCCACCCAAAACAACCAGCCTGTGCGTCCGCACAGGTTCAGGAAGGACTGTATTCATGACATTTGAAAGCAAGCTGACTCCGATTCTGCGCGAAGGCGTAGAGATCGTGAAGATGATTTCGTTTAAAAAAATAAAAGATGCTCTCGCAAAAAAATATCCCGAGATGGAACCACCCATCATCGGCAAACTTGCCGGAGCGCTGGTCAATGCGATTTTCGGCACGCCGTCCCTGGAAGAATCCTTTGTGATTTTTGCCAGGAATCATGCGGACCTCATTACCAAGGAGCAGACCAATCTTGAAGGTATGCTTGAGGAGATACGCATCCCTCTTACCGATGCCCTCCGCATCCAATCGCTGTGCGATCACCAGGAAGGTCTGGACAGCACCGGTATCCTCCAGCAAGCGCAGAAACTGGGCATCCTCCTGGTTGACCGCGATCTGCCGCTGCCTCACAGCTTCATCGAGTTGGTTCGCAGACTGGGCAGCGGTTTTGGCCTGTTATTGCCCCCCATACCCGACAGCGACGCTGCAACATCCCACTGAGAAGGTTGCCTGCCCCACGCCCCTCACTCTTCATTCTCGTATTTCTTGATCTTGCGCCAGAGGGAAACCCGGTCAATGCCCAAGGCCTGGGCGGCCAGACTCTTGTTGTCCCCGTGCTCCTTTAATACCCATTCGATATAAGCCCGTTCCTGATCGGCAAGGCTTGGGATTCCGCCGCTTTTCCGGCGAAAGGTCTGAAAACAGGCGCCGCGCAGATCTTCCGGAAGATGCCCCACCTCAATGGTGTCTCCGCCGGTCAGAGCCACTCCGCGTTCAATGATGTTTTCCAATTCCCGGACATTTCCCGGAAAATCGTAGCGCATCAAAATATCCACCACTTCCGGATCGATATTGCGCACTTCCTTGTGCATCAACACCCCGTATTTTTTAACAAAATGCTGAATCAGCAAGGGCAGGTCGTCCTTGCGTTCGGCCAGGGGCGGAATATTAAGGGCCACCACGTTGATCCGAAAAAACAGATCCTGCCGAAAATGTCCCAGCTTCACCTCTTCGGCAAGATTCCGGTTGGTGGCCGCCAAAAAACGGACATTGACCTTGATCGGCGCAACTCCGCCGAGATGCATCACTTCTTTTTCCTGGATCACCCGGAGAAGCTTTACCTGCATGGACGGAGACATCTCAGTGATTTCATCGAGAAAAAGGGTGCCGCCATCGGCCATCTCCACCAGCCCCTTCTTCATTTCCACCGCCCCGGTAAAGGCCCCTTTCTCGTGGCCAAAAAGTTCATTGGCCAGCAAGTCCTCCTGAAAAGCGCCGCAATTCACCGACAGCAAAGGGCCGTTCCTCCGGTTGCTGCAGCTGTGGACAAAGCGGGCCAACAGCTCCTTGCCGGTGCCGGACTCTCCGCAGATCACAACATTGCTGTCCGAGGTGGCAACCTGCTCGGCAGTGGCCAGCAACTTTTTCATTCCGGGGTTGTCGGTGATGATCCTGGCCTCACCCTGAAAGGCCTTGAGGTGCTCCCGCAGCCTGCTGTTTTCCCGCTTGAGCCTGGTTTTTTCCAAGGCTTCCCGCACAACTTTCCGCACCTCGTCGAGCTTGTATGGCTTGGCAATATAATGGTAAGCCCCACCCTTCATCGCATCTATGGCGGAATCCACCGTGGCGTATCCGGTGATCATGATCACCTCGGTATCGGGATACAACTCCCGGGTGCGCTTGAGTATCTGCATGCCGCCGACTTTTTCCATCTTCAGGTCGGTCAGGACAAGATCGTAACCATTTTCCCCAAGCAAATGCAGAGCCTTGGGGCCACTTTGGGAAGCGGTAACCTCATAGCCTTCTTTTTTCAATACATGCTTGAGGTTGTTCAGGGCTATCTCTTCATCATCAACAACCAATATTTTAGCGGGTTCGTCATTCATAACCAAGTTCCTGTTGTGCTGCCGGTAGCCAGATAATGAAAGTGGTGCCAAGGCCCGGTCTGCTTTCCACACTGATGGACCCTCCATGCCACTCGATTATGTCATGGACAATAAATAACCCGAGACCGGAGCCCTTGCCGACATCTTTGGTGGTGAAAAACGGGTCGAAAATTCTATTAACGTGCTCCGCATCAATCCCCGGCCCGTCATCCTCGATAATGATTTCCACCTCATCAAGACCGGTGCCGCAGCCCGTACCAAGACCGGAAATCCAGATATGCCCGTTGTCCCCCACTGCGTCAATCGCATTTTTGACCAGATTGAGCAGAACCTGCTGCATCCGTTGCTTGTCGACGATGACGGACAAATCCTCCGGTATATCCGCGGCGATAACCACCTCACTGGGCGCATGTCCACGGAGAAGCAGAATTGTTTCATTCACCAGCTTCTTGAGGAGCACCTTTTCCTTTTTGCATTCCTTGATCCGGGAAAAATCCAGCAGGGTTCGAACGATATCACGGGCCTTGTCGGACTGGGTCTCTATCTGGCCGATGAGATTCTTCTTGAACTCAAGATCATCTTCTTCAATCTCTTCACCCAGAATCTGCGCCGAACTGGAAATATTGGACAAAGGATTGTTCAACTCATGGGCCACCCCGGACAGCAGAGTACCCAAGGCCGCCAGTTTTTCAGACTGCACCAACTGATGCTGGCGCATTTGCAACTCCTTGGTCATCCGGTTGAAGGCCGTGAGCAGCGAACGGATTTCCTGCTCACCTTCCCCCACCGCGACTTCCACAAAATCGCCATGGGAAATTCTCTTGGTATATCCCTCAAGAATCTTGAGCGAATTCACCACTTTCCTCCCCAAAAGGGCGGCAATGGTCAGAGCGGAAACAAACAGGCAGACCATGGAAACCAGAAGAATTCTCTGGGTAGTTTTTAAAAGTGTCTTGATTTTATTTTTTACGGCAAACCGGGCTTTTTCACCAAACTCGGTGAGTTCCTTGCCGGCATGCCGGACCTGCTCTTCCAGTTTTTCCTGAGCACGCCCCATGCCCCTGTAGTCCGCACCTGAGGCAATATCCAGATAATGGGCGTGGAGTCGCCCCATATAACCGTTGTACGTGTCAATCTCTCTGGCCAACTGCTGGATCTCGGAGGAAGAGACCACCAGATGGAGAGCGGCCGCATTATTTTCAAAAAGATCTTTGATTTTTTCCCAATAGAGCTGATTTTCCTCAAAATCCTTTTCCTGCCGGTACAAAAAATAATTCTTCTCGAACCGGCGGACCTCAAGGGTCGTATTAAAAAAATCCTCAATGACCTCCCCGAAGGCAACCTGATCTTCCACCCGCTTGACGATGCCATAGGTCAGAACTGCGGAACCCATCATAAGGACAAGCAACAGGTAGAACCCAAAGGTGATCTTCTTTCGTATGCCGAGATGAAACATGATCCGTCTTCCTTTCCTGCGAGGTGGTGGTTTCTCCTCGCAGCTGTTTGTTCGAAAGCACAATACTACCACTAAAAAACAAAGTCCAGAGGTTGCATTTAGCAACACCGTCTTTCTTATTGTAACACCAACACAACTTACTGATTTTACAAGTTATTATTTTTCAAACAAAATCAATGTTGCAAAAGCGTAACACATCGCCCATTACCCGGCGCACATACAACTCGCTGTAATAACTGAATAAAAAAACATCATCTCCCATGGCACGCTTGTTGCTCAATGAACAAGGCAACAAAGCATACAGTCTGTTTCACACAACATACATATACGAAGGAGAAACACCATGAACACCATCCTGAACCAACTTGACCGCCTGATGATGGCAATTACCTTTGCCGAAGCCAACGAACCGGAACTTGCGCAAGAATGCGTCGTTAACCTGAAACCGATACAGGCAAAACGGTTTCCGCAGGACACAAAAACGGCAACCAATCATCTCATGACGAACCAGACAGCCCACTGAACCAAAGACTCTTTCCACTGGAACAGACCCATGAAAGCCCTGAAGACATTATTCAAAAAACTTGAAGAATCCATGACCGCGGCCACCTTTGCCGAGGCCGGCGAGTTCGAGACGGCTCGCCAGTTCCTCAAGACAAACAAGAATGCTCGCAAACGGGTACTCCTTGGAACCGACAAGCCGGAGATCGAACCCAGAACCATCAGCTACGCGATGCATCTCTGTCAACGGCTCGGAGGCGGTCTGGAAATTTTCCATATGCTGCACTTGCCGGAAAATGAAGCCGCTTCCATTCTGACTCTGGAACAAGAACCGCTCGTTTCCCTCAACACCACTCTTCAAGAAAAGGGTGTTGTCTATCAGCCGGTCAACACCCCCGGTTGTCTGGCCGACGAGGTTCTCCGGCATGCCGGTCCCCGCCGGGACATCCTCTGCGTTGTTTTTGATGTCCTGGAGCCGGATGGCGCAATATGCCGCAAAGCAAAAGAAAACATGATCGCAAAATTTCAGGCGTTGCACTGCCCTGTCGTGATGTACGCAGGGTCGTCCAGAGCCTGACACTTTAAAAACAAAATTCAGATTGAGAAGGGAGAGAAAATGACCATCACCACTTTTGACAAAAACATGTCGGCTATCGCCTTTGCCGAGGCAGGCGAATACGACACTGCCCGCGAAATCCTGGGCGCAAACGCCAAAAAACAGTACAGCACTTCACCGGCTCCGGCGGCAAAAAGCAAGCCCTACCTGAAGACCATCATCTTCGGGGCTGTTTCGCTCTCCGCTTATTACATGCTCTTCACCAACGAAAAGCTGGTTACCGAAACCTTCACAATGGGCGGCTGGCACTGGGTATACCCTGTTGGCGCGGCATTCTTTTTCTCTTTCACCCATGGGGCTTTTGCCAGCAATCTGTTGAGCACCATCGGCATTGAAGCAAAAAAATAAAATAACCGTCCCAGCCTGCATATAAGGAGATTTACCCACAATGAAGAAGTTACTGATTATACTCATGTTCGCCCTTGTTCCCCTGTCCCTGCTCGCCCAGTCGGCCCTTGCCGCCGGCGGCCCTCCCACGGACATCCTCAAAGGCGTTATTACCGAAGTAAATGGTGCGGACCGCACCGTTATTTTCCAGAAAGGTGACACCAAGGAATTCATGACCCTCGCTCTGGGCGCGGATATGGAGCCGGAAAAAATCAGAATGAACAAAAAGGTCTTGATCAGCCTGGACAAAAACGCTGGTGACAATGTGATGAAGGAGATCTCCATCATGTTCATGGACATGAACGGCAGCAAGCTCATGGCCCTGCTCGTCATCGGCCTGATCGGCGGCTTGCTTTCCGGGTTCATCGGCTCAGGCGGCGCCTTTGTCATGACTCCGGCCATGATGTCTCTTGGCGTTCCCGGCGCAGTCGCGGTGGCCAGCAACATGTGCCACAAGTTCCCCAAAGCGATGATCGGAGCCTACAAGCGTTGGAAATACGGACAGGCAGACATCAAGCTCGGTCTGGTCATGGCCGTCACCGCCATCATCGGCGTGCAGATCGGTATCACGATCCAGAAACACATCATGAACTCGTTCGGCAATGCAGGTTCCAACCTCTATGTTTCCACGGTTTTCATGATTGTTCTTGTTTTTGTCGGCGGCTATGTGTTTTATGATGCATGGAAACTCGCCAAAGGCGACGGAAAAGAAACCGTGAGTAAATTGGCCCTGCGCATGCAGAAAATTCAGCTTGCACCCATGATGCACTTCAAAACCGCCAAAGTGACCATCTCCGCCTGGATCACCATCCCGGTCGGCCTGCTCACCGGTATGCTCGCAGCCACCATCGCGGTGGGCGGCTTCATCGGCGTTCCCGGCATGATCTATGTAGTTGGCGCCTCTGCCGTAGTAGCCAGCGCCACCGAGCTGATCATCGCCTTTGTCATGGGCGCCTGGGGCTCCGTACAGTGGGGTCTCTCCGGCTTGATCGACATCCGTCTCTCCCTGCTGCTTCTGGCCACTTCCCTCATCGGCGTGCAGCTCGGCGCTCTGGGTACCACCTATGTTAAGGACTACATCATCAAGGTTGTCATGGCCACCACCATGCTTATCGTTGCAGTCAGCCGTGGCGCCAAAATCCCCGGCTACCTCGCCGACCTTGACCTGATGACCCCGATGAACGCACCCATCCATGCGCTGCTCGAGGGCATCAGCTTCTGGGCCCTTGTAACCGCCCTTGGCTCCGCCGGTATCATCATCACTGTTGCCATGGTGAAAGGGATGACCGCCGACAGTCACAGCAAAAAGGCTCTTGCCGGAATAAACAATGGCTAAGTACCGCAAGATCCTGGTTGCCTACGACGGTTCTCGGTCGGCTAAAAACGCTCTCTCCCTGGCAAGTCAGCTTGCCAGGGAGGATAAGAGCTGGATCAAGGTTCTGGCCGTTGTCCCCCCCTACCATGGGGATCTGGAACTCCTCGGAGTTGCGGATATCAAGGCAACCATTGCCGGCTCCGGGCAGAAACTGCTGGCTGAAGCCAAACAGATCGCGGATCAAGAAGAAGTCCACATCCTTACCAACCTGGAACAGGGTGAGGCCTACGAACAGATCGTCCATGTGGCGGAAGAGGAAAGCTGCGATCTCATTGTCATGGGCCGCAAGGGCCAAGGCAAACTGGAACGGGAACTCATGGGCAGCGTCACCGCCCGGGTCATCGGGCATACCCGCAAGGATATTCTGGTGATCCCGGAAACCGCCAAACTATCTTGGCAGAACATCTTGCTGGCCACGGACGGTTCAACCTGCTGCGACAACGCCTTGGCCCGAGCTTTGGAAATAGCGCAGGAACGAGCGGCAAAGCTCAACGCTGTTTCCGTAGTCTACAGCAATGACGAATTTTACGCCCTCGGTCAGGACGTGGTGAAGGATCTGTTCCAGCATGCGGACAATGTGCTGGACAAGGTCGAAAAATGGGCAGGGGATCTCGGGGTACAGACGGAACTGTTCGTGCGGGATGGCGACCCTCATCAGGCCATCACCGATCTGGCGGCGGAAATCTCCGCCAGTCTTATCGTCATGGGTTCCCATGGCCGAAAAGGGTTGACCAGATTCCTCATGGGCAGCGTCACCGAGCGGGTTATCGGCTATGCGGAATGCCCGGTTCTGGTCTGCCACCTGTAAGTGTAAACGCTACCCACAGTCAATAGCATACTCCCAGCGGGCGCTCCCAAGAGCGCCCGTTTTTTTTGTCCACCGGAACTTCAGCTATTCCACCTTGCTGCATTGACCGTGGCATTCCCGCAGACTTTCGGGTATCTTCCCCCCATGCTTCTCATCCATCCTCCAGCCGCCAAGGGTTGCGAACCTCCCGCCGGAATTGCCCGCCTGGCCGGAACCCTTCGGGGTCATGGGTTAAACTGCACCCTGCTGGACGCCAACCTTGAAGGGCAGATGTTTCTGCTCAACACCCCGAACCTCGGCACGGATACCTGGAGCCTTCGCGCTGGCAGGAATCTCTCCGATAACCTGGCTGCCTTGCGCACCCGTGAACTGTATCAAAATCCTTCCCGCTACCGCCGGGCAGTGGCGGACGTCAACCGGGTGCTTGAGCAGACCGGTCGCAAACACCAACTGTCCCTCAGCCTCGCAAACTATCAGGACAAGAAACTCTCTCCTTTAAGCAGCGCAGATCTCCTCCGGGCTGCGGAAGATTACGACGCAAACATCTTTTCCCCATACTTCACAAACCGGCTCCCCGGCCTTATTGAAGAGACCCGCCCCACCCTCATCGGCATCTCCTTAAACTACCTGAGCCAAGCCCCCACAACCTTTGCCATGGTCGGCTTCCTCAAGAAACATTATCCGGAACTGCCGGTTGTGCTGGGGGGCGGGCTGGTCACCTCCTGGCTGCGCAACCCGGATTTCCACAACCCCTTTGCCGGCTTGATCGATCATTGCATTGCCGGGCCCGGCGAAGAACCACTGGTCAAGCTTCTTTCCGGTGATTTTTCCCCTGGCCACCATACGCCTTCCTACCTCGACCTGCCGCTGTCCGACTATCTGGCGCCGGGCCTTATTTTGCCTTACGCCGCCTCATCGGGATGCTACTGGAACAACTGCCTTTTCTGTCCGGAAAAAGCCGAGGGCAACCCGTACATCCAGATTCCTCCGGCCACGGTGCTGGCAGATATCGCCAGCCTGAAAACTGCCACCTGCCCCAGCCTGCTTCATTTCCTCGACAACGCGGTGAGTCCTGCTTTAATGCAGGCCTTAGCCGCGGAACCCCCGGGAATGGACTGGTATGGGTTTGCCCGGATCAGCCCACAGCTGGGAGATCTTGATTTCTGCCATGCCCTGCGCCAATCCGGATGCCGAATGCTGAAGCTGGGCCTTGAATCGGGCGACCAGACCGTGCTGGACGCCATGAACAAGGGGCAGGATCTGGCCTTGATCGAAAAGGCGCTCAATAATTTGGCTGCGGCCGGCATCGCCACCTATATCTACCTGCTCTTCGGCACCCCATCGGAATCACTTGCCGAAGCGCGCCGAACCTTGGACTTCGTGGCTCGGCACCATGAATCCATCACCTTTCTCAATCTGGCCGTGTTCAACATGCCCCTCGGCAGTCCGGAAGCTTCCTCCGTGGTGCGCAACGAGTTTTACGGAGGCGACCTTTCCCTGTACACCGACTTCGAACACCCACGGGGATGGTCCCGCAAGGAAATCAGGAGGTTCCTCGACCAGGAGTTCAAACGCAACCCTGCCGTTGCCCGGATTCTCCATCGCGATCCGGTGCTTTTCACTTCCAACCATGCTGCTTTTTTTTGCTGATTGTATTAAGGCTCCGGACCGCAGGCCTTTTGCCCCATTTTTCTTTTGACAAAATATCCTGCGGCTACGAATAATGACAAGAAGATCTCGGCGTTACCAGCCGGACC
>JAHJTI010000257.1 GCA_018829945.1 Pseudomonadota bacterium
AGGAGCCGGATACGGCGATGAAAAGAAGGACCGAGACCACGCCAAGGGCAATCAGGGCGGTGGTAAGCAGGGTCCGCCGTTGATAGCGGAGGAGATTTTTTGCCGCGATTTTTACGGTATTAAGCATAGATTCCTCCGGTGTCGGACTGCTTCAGCTCGCCGTCTTCCAGAGTGAAAATGGTTTCAGCGTTTTTCACTACTTTCGGGTCGTGGGTGGAAAAGATGAAGGTGGTGCCGAACTCGTCCCGCATGTGTTTCATCAGGGCAATGATCTTGTTGGCGGTTTCCCGGTCCAGGTTGGCGGTGGGTTCGTCGGCCAGTACCAGCTTGGGGTTGGTGATCAGGGCCCTGGCCACGGCGACCCGCTGCTTCTGGCCCCCGGAGATCTGCCGGGGGTATTTCCGCGCTTGTTCTTCCATGCCCACTGCGGCGAGAATCTGGGAGATGCGTTTTTTGCGTTCCGCCTGCGGCCAGTTCTGGACCATGAGCAGGGGGTACTCGATATTTTCATATACGGTGAGAACCGGGATCAGATTGAAGTCCTGGAAAACAAAGCCGAGATGTTCTCCCCGAAAATGCGCCCCCTCCTTGCGGGAGAGTGTGCTGACATCGGTGCCGACAACGGAAAGCGTTCCACCCGTAGGCGGGTCGAGACAGCCGATCATATTGAGCAGGGTGGATTTACCGCTACCGGAGGGGCCGACAAAGGAGACGAACGAACCCGGCTCAATGGTGAAATCAACCCCCCGGATTGCTCGTATTTGGACCTCTCCGGCCACATAGGTCTTTGCAAGTCTTCGGGCTTCTACGAGAGACATAGTATCTTCCTTGGTTGCTGGATTCAATAAGTTGTCACCCCGGTGAAAAACGTGGCGAGGGCTTTCCCGAACCATCGCGATAACACAGGACCGGAGTTTCGTTTCGCTTGTTTTTTGGTGATGCGTACGGGGTCAAAAAAGAAAACCTACAACACTTTTTAGGGTGTTACAAGGTGGTTGTAGGTGAGCAATGAAAGGGGCCGCCAGCACTGGCCGGCCCCGGAAGAACAAAGTAGGGTTCTACCTGCGTCCACCACCCATACCGCCCCGGCTCATACCGCCGCCGGAGCCCATGTTCCCTCCTCCCATAGAGCCGCCTTGATCCTGGCGTTGCTGCACGCGCTCCTGGTTGCGCTCCTGTTTTTGTTCGCCCTTCCCATTTTTCTGGCCCGATCCGTCACGCGGCGCATTTTCCGGCTGCCCCATGGCTTTCTGTTTTTCTTCCGGGCTCATCTTCTGCACCCGGTTCTGCCATTCGTTCTGGAAGGCACTGCGCTCTTCCACCGTGGACTGTTTCATACTGCCGCGCTGTGCCGCCAGCTCTTCGGTGGTCATGGCGGTGTAATCAGTGGCCGCCCAAGCCAGGGTGGCGGTGAGCAGAGAGCCTGCCAGGATGGTGCTGATCCGTAACATTTTGGTTTTCTTCATGGTTACATTTCTCCTTGAGATAAATACTTATAATGTATGTGGGTAAAATGGGTAAGCAAAGCACTGTGTGCACAGTATATCACGAATCATGCCACTGTTTGCAAGACGGGGGTATTCCCTTGAATTAGCGCGTATAGTTTCAGGGCGGCCTCTCCGCGGGCTGTTGGGCCATGGGGCATTCTGGGTAATTTGTATCCATCGGGAGAGTAGCATGCGGGTAGTTTTTGCGCAGCGTGGCATTTTGCCGCGGGAGTAACCATACCCCAGCTTCGGAGGGTTTCACGTGAAACGTGTACGAATTCAACAGAAAGAGGGAGAGCGGCTGCGAGGAGGATAAGTTCACAATCCCCTGCCGGACAAGGCATTTGGGGGAGCAAGAGGAACTCAACACGTTTTCAACAGGCAATCAACAAAAGAACAAACATGTTTTCAACAGGGTTGTGGATGAGAATCAGGCGGGTAATTGCGCTGGCCGCAGCCATTTTTTCAAGAGCAGCCGGATGCAATCGCCCACCAGGCGGGGAGTATCGGCTGCGGAAAACCGTTGTGAAACATGGCCGTGGTCCGGTCGTGTCTGGAGCGCCACAGCCTCGGCGAGATAGTGGAGATGCCAGCCCGCCTGGCGCGCCCGCAGGCAATAATCGGCATCGGCATACAGGCAGGTAAACCCTTCGTCAAGCAGGCCGATTTCATCCGCCACTTCTTTTCGAATCACCAGGCAGGTGTCCAGAAGCCATTCCCCCTCGAAGGAGCGGAGGTGGTCCTGTTCGATGAGCATATGTTGCCTGAGAATGCGGGGGGCGGCCGAGATGATTTGTCCCAGCGGGGTGTGGTGGCAGAGGATCGTGGCCAGCGAAGGGGCGGAGCGCACCGTCGGCTGCACCATGCCCTGGGCGTCAACGACCCGGGGGGCGATCAAACCCGCTTCCGGGTTTTCATCGAGAAAGCGGACCAGAGTTTCGAGGCAGCCGGGGCGCGGAAGAATGCTTTCATCCCAGAAGGAGAAATAGCGGGATTTGGTCAGGCGGCAGGCATGGTTGCGTCCCTTGGCCGGGTGGTCGGGGGTGTTGTTTTCCAGAATGGTGATCTCCGGAAAAATCCGTTCCAGCCGGTTAATTGCCGCATGATCAGGCTGGTTGGCAACCACGATTATTTCAAGAGCAACCTGGCCTGCATTGGCAGTAAGCGCATCGAGAAAGGGAAAAAGCGCTTCCGGCCGGGCCGGTTCGTGGATCAGACAGACCGCAAGGTCGGGTTCAATGTCTTCCATGGGCGTTGCTGGGCTCGTAAAAGGTCAAAATCGTCCCGGAACAGGTGTTTTTATGTGCAGACCTTTCGACAGGCTCAGGGTGAGAACGGAAATTTAATGTATTACGAGAATCACCGTTCACCCTGAGCCTGTCGAAGGGTTTTTTTTAGGCCAGCATTATTACCGCGGCAGTTTCTCCTGCACCGTGGGGAAAAGGGCCATGTCGGTGTGGCAGAAAGAGCGAGGCCATGTAATGGCTCATAAATTCTCCGCTCTCGGACAGTTCCAGGTTGGTCATCAGCGAGCTGACCATCATCCGCTCCCTAAAGCGGACATGGTCGGTGAGGCTGATCTGGCAGCCGAGCATGGAGGCGTTGCCCAGATAGTAGAACTTGTCGCGGTCGATGTCCGGTAGCAGCCCGATGCAGATCGCCTGTTCCAGATCGATATAGGCGCCGAAATTTCCCGCCATGATCACCCGGTCCAGATCCCCGAAGGTCATGCCCACGGATTCGAGCAGGGTGACGTAGCCCGCGTACATGGCGCCCTTGGCCCGGATCAGGTTGTCCAGATCCACCTCGGTGATGGCGATGTCTTCGCCCATCAGAGTGTCCTTGGACCAGGCCAGCACATATTCATAGCCGTCCACCCCTTCCCGGATCCGGGGATGATCGAGACTGCGGTTGAACTTGCCCTGCTGGTCGATGACCCCGGCCTCAAGCAGCTCGGCTACGATGGCGATGAGCCCGGAGCCGCAGATGCCGCAAGGTTTGATCCGGTCGATGGTGATGATCATCGGCTCAAGGGTTTCCGGGTGGATATGGAAATTTTCAATGGCCCCGGCATTGGCTCGCATCCCATGCTTGATCCCGCCGCCTTCAAAAGCAGGGCCTGCGGAACAGGCGGCGCAGACCATCCATTCCTCGTTGCCCACCACGATCTCGCCGTTGGTGCCGATGTCGATGAACAAAGTGAGTTCCGGGCTTTTGTGCATCTGACAGGCATGCACGCCGGAGATGATGTCCCCGCCCACATAACTTGCCACCGAGGGGTAGAGGAAGAGGCGCACCGAGGGATGAGCGTGGATGCCCAGGCTCGCGGCCCGGGTCAGCGGGAAATGGCTGCAGGTGGGCACATAAGGGGATTCGCGCAGGTATTTTGGATTTAAGCCCAGGAGCATGTGGCTCATGATGGTGTTGCCCGCGGCCATGATGTAACTGATGTTGCTGGGGCTGATAATCACCTTC